>NZ_JBHVEU010000071.1:0-25921 GCF_042802075.1 Kitasatospora sp. NPDC057518 | reverse complement strand
GGCCCGGTCCGCCCCCCTGGGCTCAGTCGCCTCCCGGCCCGTTCGCCGAACGCAGCGTGTCCAGTCGGTGCCGGTACTCCTCCGCGTCGATCTCACCCCGCGCGAACCGCTCCGCGAGCAACTGCTCCGGGGACACCCCCTGACCCCCGTGGCCCCCTTGCCCCACCGGGCCCCAGCCGTGCGGACCGCCCACCCCGGCTCCTCCGGCGCCGGGTGCCGCCCGCCCGGGCGGGATCGGCTGCCGCGAGCGCGCTACGTAGCGGAACAGGGCCACGGTGAGCAGGACGACGATCACCAGGAACATCAGCGTCCCGAACGCCATCAGCCCCATGCCCCAGCCACCCACGTAGTGGCCTTGCCCGTGCCAGTACCTCATCAGGACCTCCTCCTCCGGCCCCGTCGGGGCCCGCCGAGGTGAGCAGCGCCTACCACCATCGTGCTCCCGCCGGTGGTGAAAGCGGCGTGAGGGTGGGCTGAGAAAACGTTCCGGCAACCGTTCCCGGGCCCCACCGGGGTAGCGTGCCACTGGTGACCCACCACCCGCCGCCCGCGTTCCACCCCCAGCGGCCCACGGCTCACCAGCCGCCCATGGCCTTCCACCCGCCGGAGGACGACCGCTCCCCCGAGCAGCTCGTCGCCGCCGGGGTGCTGCGGCGCCACCCGGACCCGCGCCCCCACCCGGCGCTCGGCCACTCCCCGATCGGCTACGTCGCCACCACGCTCTGGGCCGAGCTCACGGCCCTCGCCATCGCGCCGGCGGCCGCCGAGGCCACCGCCACCGCACTGCTGCGCGCGATCGCCGACCACGCCGTGGACGCGGCGCTCGCCCCGGGCAACGAGCGCGCCCCGCGCGACGACCTGTACGTGGCCGACCCGGCCCACATCGGCCCGTACCGCCGGGCGATCTGGTTCCAGCGTTCCAACCCGCACGGCCCACACGCCCCAGCCGACCCGCACAACCCGTACGGCTCGCAGGGCCCCCGCGGCCTGCTCACCCCCGTCGACGCACGCGGCGGGTACGCCCCCCGCGGCCCGATCACCGCCTCCTTCGCGCCCCACGAACCGTAGCCCCGGGCGCCCCTGCCCGCCCTCGCCCTCCCCGCTTCCCTCAGCGCTCGACCTGGAGGCTGTGGCACACCCAGCTCAGCCGGTCCGGCCCGCCGTACGGCGGCCGGTCGTGATACGTCCCGTCCGCCACCGACATGTTGACGATCAGGTACGCGTGCCACGCGGCCCCGACCCCGTGCAGGTCCGCGTAGACCAGCTCGTCCTCCACGTACCAGTCCACCGAGTTCGCGCCGAGCACCACCCGCAGGCCGAAGGTGGCCCCCGGCCCGATCCCGGCGCTCGCACCGTGCCAGTACCGGAAGCCGCCGCGGACGTGGTTGGAGATCTCCAGCAGGTCCGGGTTGTCGGGGTGGTACTCGAAGACGTCCACCTCGTTGCCGCCGTCCCGCCAGGTCCAGATCGCCGGCCAGGCACCGAGCTCGACGGGCAGTGTCACGCTCGCCGACAGCACGTCCCCGGCGCGGAGCTGGAAGCCGTCGGGACTGCCCTCGGTGGTCAGCAGACTGCAGCTCCACAGCCCGCCACTGTGCCGCCTGACCGCCGTGAACTGCCCGTCGGGGCAGTAGTCGCGGCTGAGGTAGTCGAGTTTGTGGTCGCTCCGGTTGGTCGGCCCCATCCGGGGATAGGCGCTGCTGCGCCCGGCGATCCACTGCCTGGTCGAAGTGAAGTCCGCGTCGAACACGACTGCCACGGCCGCCTCCCCGGAGCGCTGGCGTCCCGGCAGTCCGCACCGCCAGGCACACAGGGTGAGTTACCCGATACCCTCCGCAGTATGCGAAGTGGATCGTTCGGGTCCGGGACGAACGTGCGATTCGGGACCGGTACGGCCGGTCAGGGGTCGGCGCCGAGCAGGTCAGCCGACCGGAGCCGCGCCTCCGGCCCCGAGCCGGTCGGTCACCGAGACCACCCCGTCCACCGAGCGGCACAGGTTGAGCACGATCGGCACCAGGTGCTGCTCGGGCACGGTGCCGCTGAGCACCACCCGCCCCTGGGTGACCTCCACCCCGATCTCCGCCGGGCTGACCCCGTCGATCCGGCCGAGCACCTCCTCGACGATCTCCCGCCGGATCACCATGTCCTCGCGCAGGAAGACCCGCAGCAGGTCGCCGCGGCTGACCATGCCGACGACCCGCCCCTCCTCGTCCAGCACCGGCAGCCGCTTCAGGCCGTGCCGGCTCATCAGCCGGGCCGCCGCGACCACGCTGGTGCCGGGCGTGGTGCAGACCGGCTGCGCCGTCATCAGGTCGGCCGCGGTCACCTCGCCGTCCGGGCCCGCCTGCGCCGACTCGGGCGCGGGCAGCAGGCTGGCCGGGTCCTCCTGCGCGGCCAGGGTGCGCAGCAGGTCGGCTTCCGAGACCACGCCGAGCGGTCGCCCTTCCGGGTCCACCACCGGTACGCCGGTGATGTCGTACTCGCTCAGCAGCGTCACGATCTCCCGGAATCCGGTCTCGGGCGAGACCAGGACCACGGGGCTGGTCATCACGGATTCGACGGTGGCATGACGCACGCCGGTTCACCTCGTCCAACGATGCTGGTCCGACCGGACGCGGATCGTCCCGGCCGGTACCGGCAGCATCGCCCGTAACGGCCGCGACCGCCAGGGGCCAAGGGGCCGAACGGGCGGGACCTTGGGCCCCGACCTGCTGACACGGCCCCGACACCACGCCCCGACCAAGCCCCGGCACCACGTCCCCGGCCGGGGCAGCCGCGGGAACGACGCCGTCAGGCGTGCGTGGTCGCCCCGCAGACGAAGACGGGCACCCGCAGGAACCCGTGGCTCCGGACGGCCGCCGCGGCCGCCGGGGAGGTGCAGAACCAGCCGTTCCGACCGAACACGGCCCGCAGCGCCCGTCCCTGCGCGTCGGCACTCGTCCAGTCGCCGTCCCGCACCCCGAGGTAGAGGGTCCGGCCGTGCCAGGTCGTCAGGAAGGCCGGGTTGGTCCCGCCGTCGACCGTGGGCGCCGTTCCGTCCAGGGACTGCGGCACGAGCACTCCCGGGTCGTCGCCCGGCTTCCGGTGACCGCCGGTGACCTGTCCGACCCAGCGGCCGACCGAGTACGGGACGATCGCGTTCGGGTCGTGCAGGACCGCGTCCTCCCCCTGGTCCTCGGCGACGCCGGAGGTCACGCACGGGCCCGCGTAGAAGGTGCCCGGATCGCCGTTCGGGGAGGCGGCGGCCGCGAAGGCGGTCATCTCGTCGGAGAGGTAGGACGATCGAAGCGTGGCGGGGTCCGAGACGTGGACACCGGGTACCACGGGCCTGATCGTCGCGTCCGGAAGGCTCGGGTCGATCTGCCGCCAGTTGGTGATGTCGCAGGAGTAGATCCACCGCAGATCGGCGGTCGTCAGGTTCTTCGGTGCGTTGCCGCCCGCCGGGGCCGCCCAGGTCACCGCGTCCCTCACGAGCGGGACGAAGTCGATCGAGGTCGGGTCGCCCTGCTGTGGCGGCCTGCTCAGCCTGGCGAAGTCGACCGTTCCACTGCTGTTGAACACCAGGGCGTTGAGGGCGCTCCGGGTGTTGGTCGGCCGGAAGATCTCGTAGGCCCCGGTCTTGGGCGTGATCCTGCTGGTTCCCCGGGCGTCCCAGCTGTAGAGCCGGGGCGAGGTGGTGTCCCCGGCCGCCGCGAGCGAGGCGTTGTAGTCCGCCGCGAGCTGGTTGAAGAGCGCGTCGGCGGCCGGGGCGCCCACGCCGACCAGGTCGGCGGCGGCCAGCGCCGCTGGTCGGCACCGGGCGGGCCGCCATCGCTCGCCGGACGTTCTTCCAGCGGTGGCGCGCCGCACGTCCGTCATATGCCCGCCGATCACCCCGGACGGCGCAACCATCACATGATCGACTCGTTGGACCGTCCACCACGACAGCGGTTCGGCTCCCGGGAGGGCCCCTTGGCAGTACGGACGGTGAGCACGGCCGCGCTGCGCCGGGATGTCGCGGCGCGCCCGGTGGCCCTGGCGGAGGCCTCGCTGGTGCGCCACTACCGACGGCTGGTCCGGCTCGCGTACCTGGCGCTGCCGGCCGACCGCGACCGGCACACCCGGGTGCTCGCCGCCCACTGCGCCGTCCAGCGCGCCCTGCCCACCCGCTGGGCCCGCACGGACCGAACCGCCGTCCGACCGTCCGCGCCCGGGCCCGGGCCCTCCGACGCTCCGGCAGGCGCGGACGCCCCGGACGACCCGGACTACGCCGCGCTGCGCCTGCGGGTGCTGCGCGCCGCGCTCCGGCCCCGCCCGGCCGCCCGTCTCCTCACGCCCCGGGTCTGGGGCCTGCGGCTGTTCACCCCGCACGGCGGCGAGGGGGACGCGGAACTCGACCACGCGCTCTCCGCGCTCTCCGCCCCGGCCAGGGCGGCCTTCGCCCTGCGGACGGTCGAGGGGCTGGGCGTCGAACGGGCCGCCGAGGTGCTGCGGCAGGCCGGAGTGGCGCACCCGGCGGTGGCGGTGGCCGTGGCCGGGCAGGTGCCGTCCGGTCCGGATCCGCTGCCGCCCGCCTTCGACCCCTGCGCCGTCCGGGTGCAGCCCACCGACCTGCTGCGCCGGCGCCGTACGCTGACGGCCGCGCTCGCGGTCGGCGTGCTCGGCCTCACCACCACGGCGGGCGTGCTGGGCGGTTCGCACCCGGCGGCGCCCGGCCGTCCGACGACGCTGCCGCTCGCGGGCGCCGACCCCGACCCGTCCCACCTGGTCCGGGTCGCCCCCGACGCCTGGCAGCACACCAGCCGGGTCGACTTCACCGCCTGGCCCGCCCGTGGCGAGCGGCGCGAGGACGGCGCGCTGCTCGGCCGCGCCCTGGCCGCCTGGGCCCGGCCCGGCAGCCGGCCCCACGCCGAGCCGGGTACGGACGCCGGCCCGCCCGCCGCACCCGGGCCGCACCTGCTGTTCGCCGGGACGGTGGACGGCACCGGTGTGGTGGTGTTCTCCGACGGCGAGCGGATCGCCCGCTACACCGACAGCCAGAACGGTCAGGGCGGTCGGGACAGCGGAGACCTGGACCTCGCCCGGGCCGACGACGCGGACCCGACCACAGCGGGCGCGGTGGTCCTGCGCCGTCAGGGCGCCACCGTCCGGTACCTGCTGGCTCCCTGGGTGGACTCCGCCGAGACCCGCCGGATCGACCGGCCCGACACCCCCGCCCGCCCGTTGGACCACCCCGACGGCCTCACCTCCCCGGCCCCGGCCGGCGGGCCCGCCGACTGCCAGGGCGCCACCCTGCTCCAGCTGCACTCGTCCCCCGTGGTCGCCGAGAAGGCCGAGAGGTCCGCCTTCCTGCTGGCCGACCTGGGCGGCCTGATCCCCGCACACCTCACCTACGCCCCGCCACCGGAGCGCCCCCTACCGGACGGCTCACCACCCGACCGCGCCCAGACCGACCGCGAACCGCGCGAGGCGACCGCCCAGGACGCGCTGCTGGCCTGGTCCCGGGCCGGCTGCGCCGTTCCGGACGGCACACCGGGCGTCAAACAGCTGAACCTCTGGGCCTTCGCCGTCCAACCGCTGCCGCAGAACGCGGGCTCGGCCTCCTGGGTCTGCCTGCGCGCCGACCGCTGGGACGGTGCGGGCAGTGCGGCCACCGCCGTCGTCCTGCCGGGCGCCCGCGGCGCGCAGCGCACCGGTGGCGGATCGGGCCGGGCCTGCGGCCGCTTCGAGCGGGACGCCGTGGCCTGGACCTGGTGGCGTTCCCCGCACGGGACGGAGTTCGTGCTCGCGGCGGGCAGCCGCCGGGTCACCCGGCTCACCGTCAAGGGTTCGGGCTGGTCCGCCGACCGGCCCGCGCCGGACCGCACCCTGGCCGTCGAACGCCCCGCCCGCGCGGCCGTCCAGGTGGAGGCGCTGCTCGACAACGGCGCCCGGATCGACCCACCGCACTGAGCCCCGCGCCCCATCCCCCTTCCACCCCGAGCGCTCCCGCTCAGGCCGCGGCCCGCGGCCGACGGGACAGCTCCCGCTCATAGTCGGGCAGTTCGACGCTGCTGACCTGCTTGCCCAGCTCCAGCATCTTCTCCAGCGCCCAGCGCCGGTTGAGCAACGCGTTGCGGAACCGCAGCCCGGTGGCCGTACGCGGCGCGAGAAACGGACCGGTGCGGTCGCCGCCCTTCTGGCAGCCCTGCGCGTAGCCGCGCAGGAGGTGCTCGTACCGCGCGAAGGCGGCCCGGTGGTCGCCGCGGGCGCGGGCCAGCTCGCCCGCCAGGACGTACGCCGCCACCACCGCCGTCCCAGTGCCCATGCCGCCGATGGTCGCGCCGCAGGCGGCGTCGCCGATCAGGGCGATCCGACCGGTCGACCAGGCGGGCACGTCGGCGCGGCTGATCGAGTCGAAGTACGGTTCGGGGGCGGCGTCCAGGCTCTCCAGCAGCTGCGGCACCCGCCAGCCGAGGCCCGCGAAGGCGGCCCGGACCAGTTCCTTCTGCCGCGCCGGGTCGTGGCGGTCGTAGCGCAGTTCGGGCGAGGCGAAGAGACAGAACGCACCGGCCCGGCTCGGGTCGCGGTGGTCGGCGCCGACGGACATCAGCCGGCCGGGGACGTTGAGGCCGACCCCGCCGACGGGCAGTCCGAGGTTGTTGGGCAGCTGCCAGGTGGCCGCGTAGTAGCCGAGGTGGCGGACGTAGCGCTGCTCGGGGCCGAAGGCGAGCCGGCGGACGGTGGAGTGCAGCCCGTCGGCGCCGATCACCAGGTCGAACTCGCGCGGCGCCCTGTGCCGGAAGGCGACCCGGACCCCGTCCGGGGTCTCCTCCAGCGCCGTGATCGAGTCGCCGAAGACGTACTCGGCGCGGGCGCTGCTGTGCCGGTGGAGCAGCTGGGCCAGCTCCCCGCGCGGGACCTCCAGGTCACCGCCGGCGAACTCGGCTGGCAGGTGCAGCAGTTGGCGCCCGTCGGGGCCGACGAAGGTCATCGGACTGCCGCCGGTGCCGAGCGTGCGCAGCTCCTCCAGGACGCCCATCCGCTCCAGCACGGTCAGGTGGGTGCGGCCGCGGAAGTCGACGTCCTGGCCGCCGTCGCGCAGCGCGGGGGCCAGCTCGACCACGGTCACCTCGAAGCCGTACCGGCCCAGCCAGTGGGCGAGCGCGGGGCCGGCGATGCTCGCGCCCGAGATCAGGACCTTGGTGCTCATGGGAATCCACTCCGTCCGAGGATCGTGAAACTGTGTCTGGCGGACACTGTTTGTTGCTGTGTACGGTAGACACAGTTGAGCGGGAAGGGCAACCCCCCAGGTGGCAAGCCCCGAACGGAACCCCCAGAACGGGAGCGGATGATGGCCGAGGCGGCGAACGACACGGTGCGGCTGCTCTGGGGCCCGGCCCCCAAACCCACCCGCGGGCCGAAGCCGGCCCTCAGCCTGGAGCGGATCGCCGCGGCCGGGGTCGAGCTCGCCGACGCGGAGGGGCTCGGCGCGGTCTCCATGCAGAAGGTGGCCGGGCTGCTCGACTTCACCAAGATGTCGCTCTACCGCTACGTCCCCGGCAAGGCCGAACTCGTCGCCCTGATGGTCGAGTCGGCCGTCGAAGCGCCCCCGGACGCACCGGAGGGTGCCGACTGGCGGGAGCAACTCACCGCCTGGGCCCACCACTTGGCCGAGTCCTTCGCCAGGCACCCGTGGCTGCTGGACGCCACCGTCGGCGCGCGGGCGCTCGGTCCGAGGGAACTCGCCTGGCTGGAGCGGGTGGTGGCGGCGCTCGACGGCCACGGGCTGACCGGCCCCGAACGGATGGACGCCGCCGTCCTGCTCACCGGGCACGTGCGCGGAATCGCCGCGCAGTCCCGCGCCGCCGGCCCCGCCGACACCCCCGAGGCCGAACTCCTCGCCGCCCTCGGCACCGTGGTCCAGGAGAACGCCGACCGCTTCCCGGCGGTCGCCGCCGCCATGGCCGACCCCGACGGCCGCGACCAGGCGCTGGAGTTCGGCCTGGAGCGCATCCTGGACGGGCTGGCCGCCCTGATCGACCGCCGCACGACCGGCGCCTGACCCGCGGCAGCGCCCCGGAACGCCCGGTGGCGAGGAACCGGAGGCCCGGGAAAACCGCTCGGCCGGCCACCCGGCCGCTCGCTAGGATCGCGCCCCATGGCGATGTTCGTGCACCTGACCGCCGCGGCGAACGCGCCGCGGATCCGCCGCGCCGGGATCCGCGCCGACAGCCGGGGCCAGGGCGGCGCACGCGGGGTGTACTGCTTCCCCGTGCTGCCCTCGTACACGCTGACCCACCAGTGGCTGCGCGAGCTGGCCCGGTTCGGCCCCAAGGGCGCACTGGTCGCGGTGCACCTCCGACTGGACGACGGGCAGGAGGTCCTGACCGGGCACTACCGCGACCGCGCCCAGGACGCCCAGCGGCCGGTGCGGGCCGCCGAGGCGGTCCGGCGGATCGGCGCCCTGCCCGACCCGCGCGGCTGGGAGGTGTTCCTGCCGCGCGCGGTGGGCGCCCGCGAGGTGCACCGGGTCCGCGCCGTGCCGCAGGCCACCGGCTGGCGCTACGTCCCGGACGCCCACGGCACCCGGCCCTGCACCTGTTTCGGCTGCCGTATCCGCGGCGAGTACGGCAGCCGCCGGCTGCGCGAGCGCCACCCGCACCCGCTGGACGGCCCGCCGCCGCCCGTCCCGGTGCTGCTGGCCCGGATCGCGGCGGCCGGCGAACCCGGCGACCCGTACGAACTGCGCACCGCCCTGCACTGGTTCGGGCTGCGCCGCCGCGGCCCGGTGGACCTGCTCGCCCGACTGGCCGACCACCCGCACCCGGGCGTGCGGACGGACCTGGTCTGGGCCGTCGGCGGCTGGTCGACCCCGGGCGTCGCCGAGCTGCTGGACGGCCTGGCGGACGATCCGGACCCGCTGGTCCGCGGGGCCGTCGAGGCGGTCAGGGAGAGCTGAGCCCCGACCGGCGGCCCGCCCCGGACGGGCAGCAGCACTCCGCCGGCCGGTGCACCGCCGTCAGGAGACGCGCTTGAGCTGCCAGGAGTTCTTCTCCAGGCTCGGCACCGCCGAGTAGTTGCAGCCGGAGCCGTAGTAGGTGCTGACGATCGTCCAGCCGGCCGGCGGCCAGGTGGAGGCGCAGGCGTTGACCACGGTGCCGACCGGGTAGCCGGTGAGCTGCATGATCTTCTTGGTGTTCGGGGTGAAACCGGAGCCGCAGCCCGCGCTGTTCCACCACTGGACGTCCACGAAGCCGCCCGGCGTCAGCGAGGAGGAGCAGCTGGTGCTGGTGTCACCGGGCGCGGCCTGGGCCGTCCCCATGGTCAGGGTCAGCGCGGCGGCGGTACAGCCCAGGGTCAGGACGGCGGAACGAAGGCGTATCACGGGGCGGCTCCTCTCGGTGACGCGGCGCGTCCGCGTCCCGCCCATTCCTATCCGTGCGGAGCCGATGACGGACAGCGACTTTCCGGCCCGACCTGCGGCGCGTTCTCGCCCATTCCCCGCCGGGAGCGCTCCACCGGCACGCGGCTGACCTGCGCACTCTCCCGTCGACATGCCCGTTCGCCGGATCCGGGTGATCATGGGACGAACCGCGTCATCGGCGATTCGGCGCACCGGGCCGTCGGCCCCGGGAGCGCCCGGAAGGTGGACTGCGATGTTCCAGCTCCTGTGGATTCTGCTCATCGGCTTCGTGCTGGGCGTGCTCGCCAAACTGATCCTGCGTGGACCGCAGTCGATCCCCTGGTGGCTGACCATGCTGCTCGGCGCGGCCGGGGCCTGGCTCGGCAACGCCGTCTCCGGCTGGATCGGCGTCCGCCACACCTCGGGCATCGACTGGATCCGGCACATCCTGCAACTGGCCTTCGCCGTCGCCCTGGTGGCCTTCGTCGCGCCCGCGTGGACGAAGTCCCACCAGAACCGCTGACCGGCCGACCCCCGGCACCCGGCCCGGCCGACCAGCCGGCCGGGCCGCCCGCTCAGCCCACGTGGACGGCCGGCCGGCGGGACCGGTCCGGTTCGGCCTCGCGCAGCACCTCGCGCGTGACGGGGGCGATCTCGCCCTGTCCGAACAGGAAGAACCGCAGGAACTGGGCGAAGGGGTTGCCCTCGGTCCACTCGAAGTAGATGTGCGGCTGCTGCCCGGTGAGGTCGCGCACCTGGAGCAGCAGCGCGGCCAGCGCGTTGGGCACGCTGGAGCTCTCCAGCGCCAGCACCCGGTAGCGGTCGTGCAGCACCTCGCCGCGGACCGTCAGCACGGCCTCGAAGTCGGACGGGTCGAGCACGGTGACCTCGACGAACACCAGGTCGTCCTCGGCCGGGATGTCGTTGTCCCGCCGGATCTGGTGGATCTTGTCGCGGTACTCGGCGAGGTCCCGGCTGTTCGGCTCGTTGGCGATCAGCCGCAGCGGGCGGTGGGTGTAGTCCCGGACGAACCGGTCCGCGACGTCGTCCAGCACCACGTCGGTGACGCGCAGTTCGAAGGCCCGCTTGAGCCGGGACAGGAACGAGAGCAGCATGATGCCCGCGATGAAGCAGGCGCCGATCTTGACCCCGTCCGGCCGCTCGGCGATGTTCACCGCCGTGGTGTAGAGGAACACCCCCGCGATCACCGCGAAGCCGGTGCGCCAACGGCGCTGCCCGGCCTTGTGGGCGGCGATGGTCACCGCGATGGCGGCGGAGCTGATCAGCACCAGCACGCCGGTGGCGTAGGCGCCGCCCTGGGCGTCCACGTTGGCGTCGAAGATCCAGGTGACCAGGAAGGCGATCAAGGTGAGCACGATGACGGTCGGCCGCACCGCGCGGGCCCAGTGCGGGGCCATGCCGTAGCGGGGCAGGTAGCGCGGCATCAGGTTGAGCAGCCCGGCCATCGCGGAGGCCCCGGCGAACCAGAGGATGGCGATCGTGGACAGGTCGTAGACGCTGCCGAAGGTGCTGCCCAGGTACTCGTGGGCGAGGTAGGCGAGCGCCCGCCCGTTGGCCTGGCCGCCGGCCTTGAACTGGTCGGCCGGGATGAGCAGCGTGGTGATGAAGCTGGTGGCGATCAGGAACACGCTCATGATCGCGGCGGCGGTGGTCAGCAGTTTGCGGGCGCCGCGGATCCGGCCGGTGGGCTTCTCCTCGGTGTCGTCCGGGTCGCCCTCGATGTGCGGCATCACGGCGACGCCGGTCTCGAAGCCGGACAGGCCGAGCGCCAGCTTCGGGAAGACGATCAGCGCGACGCCGATCATCGCGATCGCGTTGCCGTGCTCCACGGTCAGCGCGTGCGTCCAGTCGCTGAACACGTGCGGGGCCTTGAGCACGTGCCACAGCCCGTTGGCGACCACCACGACGTTCAGCGAGAGGTACACCGCGACCAGCACCACCGCCAGGCCGATCGCCTCGCTGAAGCCCTTGAGGAAGACGGCACCGAGCAGCGCGATCATGATCAGGGTCAGCATCACCTGCTTGCCGGTCAGGGCGCTGTGCAGGTGCGGGTTCTCCACCAGGTGGGCGCTGGCGTCGGCGGCGGACAGGGTGATGGTGATCATGAAGTCGGTGGCCGCGAAGCCCAGCAGGGTGAGGACGAAGAGCTTGCCCTGCCAGAAGGAGAGCAGCCGTTCCAGCATCGCGATCGAGCCCTGGCCGTGCGGGCTCTCCTGGGCGACCCTCCGGTAGACGGGCAGCGCGCCGAGCAGGGTGACGACCACCAGCACGATGGTCGCCAGCGGCGAGACCAGTCCGGCCGCGAGCGCGGCGATGCCGGGCTGGTAGCCGAGCGTGGAGAAGTAGTCCAGGCCGGTCAGGCACATGACCCGCCACCAGCGCTGGCCCTTCTCGTGCGGCGCCTCGGCGTGCGGGCCGGGGTGCTGTTTGGCCAGGTCGGCCAGGCCTTCCAGCATCCACTCCCGGAACCGCCCGCGCCGGGTGACCGGCCCCGCCCCTGCTTCGGCCGACCCCGACGACACCACGGGCACCCCTGTCCACGACTCGGCCGGCCTCGTACGGCTCCGGACCCCCTGTGGCCGCCGGACGGCGGGCCTGGTCAGGCTAGGGGACCGGCCCGCCGGGGCCGGTCAACCGCGCGGGCCGACACGCCCGGGTGCGCCCGTACGGCCCTCCCCGGTGGCGGGCCGTCCCGAGACGGGTGCGGCCGCGCCCGGTCCGGTGTGCCAGGCTGCACGGACCTCGCGGAACACGCGAGGATGTCCGCGCGCACCGACGCACCGGGCCGGCGCCGCACAGCGCGCCACCGGCCGGGCCGGCGCGCCCACGGACCGGGCAGGGACAGGAAAAACGGAGGAAGCGGTGGCGGAGCCGAGTCGGCGGAGGATCCTGGGCCTGGGCCTGATGGCGGCCGCCGTCACTTCCTGCGGCCCCCGCCGCCCGGATGCGGCCCCCGCCGCGCACCCGTCCGCCGGGGCCGCGGGCGCGCCGGCCGCCGACGGCCACACCGGCCCGACGAGCGAGCGCTCCCGCCCCGGCAACGCCGACTGGGAGATCACCGACCCCGGCCCGGACGGCGCCATCGAGGGCTTCGCCGACCGGGTCAGCGTCCTGCCCGGCGAACCCTTCGGCCTGCACGTCTCCACCCCCGCCGCCGCGTTCACCGTCTCCGCCTACCGGATGGGCTGGTACGACGGCGCCCGCGCCCGGCTGGTCTGGCGCCGCGAGCACGTCCCCGGCGGCAAGCAGGCCGCGCCGCACGTGGACCCGGCGACCCGCACCGTCCTGACCGGCTGGCAGCGCACCCTCACGGTGGACACCACCGGCTGGCCCGAGGGCGCCTACCTGCTGCGGCTGGACGCCGAGGACGGCTCCGGGCAGCGCTACGTCCCGCTCACCGTCCGCTCGGCGAGCACCGCGGGCCGGACCGTGGTGATGAGCGCCCCGGCGACCTGGCAGGCCTACAACGAGTGGGGCGGCTACAGCCTCTACAACGGCCCGACCGGCGGCCTGGCCACCCGCTCGCTGAAGGTCGTCTTCGACCGGCCGTACGACTACGACCACGGCGCCGGGCTGTTCCTGGTCTACGAGGCGCCGCTGGTCGCCCTCGCCGAACGGCTCGGCCTGCCGCTCGCCTACACCACCGGCGTCGACGTGGCCCGCGAACCCGGCCTGCTGACCGGGGCGAGCGCCGTCCTGTCGCTCGGCCACGACGAGTACTGGTCGCCCGAGCAGCGGGCCAACGTGGTCGCCGCCCGCGACGCCGGGACCAACCTGGCGGTCCTGGGCGCCAACTGCTGCTACCGCCGGATCCGCTTCGAGCCGTCCGACCTCGGGCCGGACCGCACGGTGGTCTGCTACAAGGACGCCTGGGCGCAGGACCCGGGCCACCAGGAGGGCGCCCCGGCGACCACCGACTTCCGGACCGGACCGGGCGCCGACCCGGAGAGCTCGATGCTCGGCGTCATCTACGACGGCTACCCGGTGGACGCCCCGTACGTGGTCACCTCCCCCGAGCACTGGGCGTACGAGAGGACGGGCGTCGCGGCGGGGGCCTCCTTCCCGCACCTGGTCGGAGTGGAGTACGACCGGGTGCACACCGGCTTCCCCACCCCGCGCCCGATCGAGGTGATCGCCCACTCCCCCGTGGTGTGCGACGGCCGGCGCTCCCACTCCGACACCGCCTACTACACCGTGCCGAGCGGGGCCGGGGTGTTCGCCACCGGGACGATGCGCTGGGTCGAGGCGCTGGAGGCCCGCGGCCCCGGCGGCGGCCGGGCCGACCACGGCATCGACTCGCACGCCGGGGACCTGGTCCGCCAGGTCACCGAGAACGTCCTGCGCGCCTTCGCCGCCGGCCCGGCCGGCCGGACCCGCCCGGCCCAGGACAACCTCGACGCCGTCTACGGCACGGCGTAGCCGCCCCGGCTCAGCCCGCGGACGGCGCGGTGAAGGTCTCCGCGGGGCCGAAGTCCGAGAGGCGTTCCCTCGTCACGACCGGCCGGCCGGCCACCACCGTCGAGTGTTCGACCCGGACCGTCCGGCCGAGCCGGTCGATCCACAGCTGGACGTCCGCCGCGTCCGTGCCCTGGTTCTGCCGTCCGTCCCCGTACGTCGGGTCCGCGCGGCGCAGCTCGGCCGGGGAGAGCCGGGCGGCCAGGTGGAACACCGGCACGCCCGCCTCGGTCTCCATGCCCTTGCGGGCGGCGGGCCCGGCGTCCAGCAGGACCTTGGCGTAGCCGTCCGTGTCCTGCGCACCGGTCCCGGCGCTCGCCGGGGGCTTCTGGTCCGTCGTCCAGCCGGTCCCGCCGTTCTCCTTGTCCCGCCGGTAGACGGCCTGGTCGACGACCACCTTCTCCTCCCAGGCCAGGACGGAGGACCCGCGGACCATCTTGGTCTCCAGGCGGGACCCCTCGGCCGGGGTGTTGTGGTTCGCCCGGCCGGTGACGGTGAGCACGTCCTTCTCGGCGCCCTCGCCCGTCTCGACGGTCATCTCGGAGGTCGCCGCGTACGAATCCCGGGAGCGGTGGGCGACCGCGACCGCGGGGTCGAAGGTCCCGGCCGCGTCGGCGGGCGCCCCGGTGGCCTCCCCCGGTGCCCCGGTGGTGGCGCCGGCGGGCACACCGCCCGCGGACGTCCCGGCAGCGGGCGGCGGCGCGGCGCCGTCGGAGCCGCAGCCGGTGAGCGCGGCCAGCGCGACGACGAGGGCGGTGGCGGGCAGGACAGTGGTGCGACGGATCGTCATGGGAGGTCTCCGGGGCTACTGTTCCGGGCGTTCGCGGCCCGTCACGGTACCGCATCGTGATCGAACGGGCTTCCGACCTCCGGCCGGGGCAGGAGGCGGTCGGAACGCCCGATACACTCGCACGGTCTCATCCGGAGCAGGCACGAGGGAAACAGAACATGGTCGAGGCCTCCCCCAAGGTCGTTGTGGTCGTCCCCACGTACAACGAGCGGGAGAACCTCCCGGTCCTCGCGGGCCTGCTCGCGGAGCTCCCGGTGCCCGACCTGCACCTGCTGGTGGTCGACGACAACTCCCCCGACGGCACCGGCGAGATCGCCGACAAGCTCGCGGCGGACTCCGGCGGCACCGTGGGCGTGCTGCACCGCACCGAGAAGGACGGCCTCGGCCGCGCCTACCTGGCCGGCATGGCCAGGGCCCTGGACGAGGGCGCCGACGTCGTGGTGCAGATGGACGCCGACCTCTCCCACCCGGCCTCGGCGATACCCGCGATGGTCGAGCTGCTGCTCGGCGGCGACACCGCCGTGGTGCTGGGCTCCCGCTACGTCCCCGGCGGCTCCACCGCCGAGGAGTGGCCCTGGCACCGCAAGGCGCTCTCGGCCTGGGCGAACTTCTACGTCAACACGATCCTCAGCCTCGGGGTCAGGGACGCCACCGCCGGGTTCAAGGCCTGGCGGGCGGACACCCTCCGCGCCATCGACCTGCCGACCGTGCGGAGCAACGGCTACTCGTTCCAGGTCGAGATGAACTACCGCGTCGTCAAGCAGGGCATGACGATCCGCGAGGTGCCGATCCGCTTCGAGGAGCGGATCGAGGGCGCCTCGAAGATGAGCATGGGCGTGCAGGTCGAGTCCGCGCTGGCGCCCTGGAAGCTGCGCTTCAACCGCGAGGGCTGACGAGGCACCGACGGGACCGGGCGGAACCGGGCGGGACCGGACGGGACCGGGTACGGCAGGACGCCGGCCCGGTGCGGTCGTACGGGTGCCGGACCGCCGCCGGAGCGGTGTGAACGGCCGTCGCGGGGAAAGAAGGGCGACATGGCCCTTCTCCCGGAGACACTCACGGACCTGGTCCGCCGCGGCGCCCGAGAACCGTTCGTGGTCCAGAGCGTCCGGGCCACCGTCGCGGCCACCATCGCCTTCGCGGTGGCGACGCGGCTGAGCAGCGAGCCCGCTCCGCTGACGGCGCCGCTGACCGCGCTGCTGGTCGTCCAGGTCACCGTCTACTCGACGCTCAAGACCAGCATCCGCCGGGTCAACTCGGTGGTGGTCGGGGTGCTGATCGCGATCGGGTTCAGCGCGGTGGTCGGGCTCTCCTGGTGGAGCCTCGGGCTGATCATCCTGGCCTCGCTGGTCGTCGGCCGGTTCGTCCGGGTCGAGGAGTTCGTCCAGGAGGTCGCGATCAGCGCGATGCTGATCCTGGGCGTGACCAAGCTGGCCTCGCAGGCCTGGGACCGGGTGCTGGAGACCCTCATCGGCGCGGCCGTCGGCCTGCTGTTCAACCTGGTGTTCGCGCCGCCGGTCTGGGTGGACACCGCCGGGGAGTCGATCGAGGACCTGGCCCGGCGGGCCCGCCAGCTGCTGCTCGACATCTCCGAGGAGCTGGGCCGCCCCACCCCGGTGGCCCGGGCCGCCGAGCGGCTGCACGAGGCCCGCCGGCTGGACCAGGCGATCGCCGACGTGGACGCGGCGCTGCGCCAGGCCGAGGACAGCCTGCGGTTCAACCCGCGGATCAGCGAGGGGCTGCTGTCCCGGCTGGTGCTGCGCACCGGGCTGGACACCCTGGAGATCTGCGTCGTCGTGATCCGGGTGCTGGCCCGTTCGCTGACCGACCTGGCCAAGCGGCGCGCGCCCGGCGAACGGCTCTTCCCGCCGGACGTCGCGACGGGGCTGGAGGAGCTGCTGGCGCACGTCGGCGGCGCGATGGTGAGCTACGCGGTGCTGGTGACCACCCAGGTGAGCCGCAGCGCCGAGGAGGCGGAGGAGCGGCTGACCGCCGAGCTGGCGGCGGCCTGGGCCTGCCGGGAGAACGTCGCCCAGGTGCTGCTGCGCAAGGTCCAGGAGCACCCGGAGGCCTGGCAGCTGCACGGTTCGATACTGGCCGAGGTGGACCGCATCCTGGACGAGATGGACCTGGAGCACCGCGGCCGACGGCTGATGGAGGAACTGGACCGGGCCTCGGTGGCGAACCGGGAGCGGTTCTCCCGCTACGCCTGGCTGCGCCGCCTGCTGCGGGGCGAACGGGCCCGCGGCGGCCGGACGTCCGCTGCGGCGGACCGCCCGGCGGCGTAGCGGTGGAACACCCGGCGGTTTGGCGGGCGCCGGGGTCTCAGGGCATCAGCCAGGGTTCCTGCGGCAGCGGGTGGCCGGTCTCCAGGTAGGTCTTGAGGTTGGCGAGCACCGCCGACCAGCCCTGTTCGGCGTCCGCCCGGGCGGCCTCGTCGGCGAGGTCCACGTGGGTGACGGTGAGCCGGGTGAGGTCGTGCCAGCCCTGGAGTTCGAAGGTGACCCGGGAGGGGAAGGCGGCGCGCCCCTCCTGCGGCCCGGCCCAGGTGGTGACCAACAGGTGCGGGCGGTCGACCGCCTCGACGGTGCCGATGACGTCGGCGGTCCCGGAGCCGTCGGTCCGCTGGTGCTCCCAGGGCGCGCCGAGCAGCCAGGTGGAGACGTTGCGGTGGCCCCAGTAGAGGCCGGACTCGTCGGCGTTGGTGAGCGCGTGCCAGACCCGCTCGGGGGTGGCCCGCAGGTAGGTGATGCCGCGGTGGCTGAAGGCGGTCACGGGCTCACCCCTTCGCCGCGTCGAGCAGCGGCTGGATCTCGATCTTCTGCATCCGCAGCATGGCCGCGAAGACGCGGTCCGCCGTGGCCCGGTCCTCGCCCGCGACCAGGTCGAGCAGCACCCGGGGGGTGATCTGCCAGGAGAGGCCGTAGCGGTCCTTGAGCCAGCCGCACGGGCCGGGCTGGCCGCCGTCGGCGGTGAGTTCCGCCCAGAGCCGGTCGACCTCCTGCTGGTCGTCGCACGCCACCTGGAGCGAGATCGCCTCGGTGAAGTGGAACGCCGGGCCGCCGTTGAGGCCCACGTACGCGCGGCCGGCGAGCTCGAACTCGACGGTCATCACCGAGCCCGCCGGGCCGGGGCCGGTCTCGCCGTAGCGGGTGGTCCTGAGGACCCGGGAGTTCGGGAACAGCGTGGTGTAGAAGGCGGCGGCCTCTTCGGCCTGGTCGTCGAACCAGAGGGAGGTGGTGATCTTCTGCATGCGCCCGACGGTAACGGCGGGGTCCGTCGGGGCGGCCGAGCCACGGCCGGGGGTCACCGGATCGGCGCCCCCGGCCGTCGCCGGGTCAGTGCACCCAGCCCGCGAAGCGCCGGACGAAGCGCTGACCGGTGTGGGCGGTCACCACGACGTCGTAGCGGCCCTGCTCGTCCAGCGGCCAGGCCAGGTCGGCCTGCTTGCCGGGCTTGACCCAGACGGTCTGCGCGGTGCCCGCGAAGTCGTTGGGCGCGGCGGTGAAGGCCACGTCGGTCATCCCGTCGTTGACGAGCTGCAGGGTGAGCTTGCGGCTGCCGCGCAGGTCGACTGTGACGATCGGCACGCCGATGTCGTTCTGGCCGTCCTGCCCGTCGCGGACCACGGTGCCGGCGAAGCGCCGGACGAAGCCGTCCGGGCCGTGCACGGTGAAGTCGTAGCGGCCGTCGGTGGTGGCGGCGTCCCAGACGTACCGGGCGGTGGCGCCGGGGGCGACGGTGTACGGGGTGCCGGCGAAGGGGAGCAGGATGTTCGGGTAGACGGTGTACGGGAAGGCCACCGAGCCGTCGTTGCTCATCGTGCAGGTGACCTTGCCGGTCTTCCGGTCCACCTCGACGTCGGCCCACGGCTGGTACGGCAACGGGCGGTGCGGGCGCTCGCCGCGCTCCTGGACGGGCATCGCCTGGGCGCCGACCGCCGGCAGCGCGACGCCGGGCAGCCTGGTGCCCGCGTCGGCCCTGGCCATCAGGGCCTTGGTGTCGGGCAGCACCGGGATCGAGAGCTCGGGGGCGGCGAAGTCGAAGCAGCTGGTGAGGTCGCCGCAGACGGCCCGGCGCCAGGCCGAGATGTTGGGCTCGGCCACCCCGGTGACCAGTTCCATGAAGCGCAGCACCGAGGTGTGGTCGAAGACCTGGGAGTTGACCCAGCCGCCGCGCGACCAGGGCGACACGACCCAGAGCGGCACCCGGTTGCCGAGGCCGATGGCCCGTCCCTGGGTGAACTCCTCGGGGGTGCCGGGCTCCGGGGTGGGCGGGACCATGTGGTCGAAGTAGCCGTCGTTCTCGTCGTACATCACCAGGAAGACGGTGTGCCGCCAGACCTCCGGGTTGGACGTCAGCGACCGCAGGGCCTGGTCGACCCAGTGAGCGCCGTAGGCCGGGCCGGCCTCCGGGTGCTCGGAGAACAGGTACGGCGCGACCAGCCAGGAGACGGTCGGCAGGGTGCCGTCCTTGCAGTGGCGGTCGAAGTCGGCGGGGTCGAACTTCGTCATCGCGTTGACGTAACGCGGGTCGTCGTGCGGGAAGTTGTGGAACTGCTTGAAGTAGGAGAGCGCGTTGTCGTCGTAGTCGCCGGTGCGCTCGTCCTTGCTGGGGTTGTGGTAGACGCGCCAGCTGACGCCGGCCGCTTCCAGGCGCTCGGCGTAGGTGGTCCAGTCGGCGACGGGGTTGTCAGTGACCGGGGTGTTGTCGATCCACGGGCCGGTGGTGCCGTCGCGGCCGGGGCCGGACGTGCCGGTCCACAGGTAGAGCCGGTTGGGGTCGGTCGGGCCGGCCAGCGAGGTGAAGTAGGCGTCGCAGACGGTGAACGCGTCGGCCAGGGCGTACTGGTAGGGGATGTCGTCCCGGGTGAAGTAGCCCATGGTGCGCTCGCCCTTGGCGGCGATCCACTTGTTCATCGCGCCGTTGTTGATGGCCTGGTGGCCGGTGGCCCAGTCGTGCGGCAGGCCGCCGGCGTTCTGCGCGTTGTACTTGGCGGTGTCCATCCGGTACGGCAGCATCACGCCGCCGTCGCTGCGCCGGCCGTCGGGCTGGCGGAAGACGTCGGTGCCGTCCGGGAACTGGAGCGCCTGCTTGTCGCCGAAGCCGCGGACGCCGGCCAGGGTGCCGAAGTAGTGGTCGAAGGAACGGTTCTCCTGCATCAGGACGACGACGTGCCTGACGTCCTTGACGGTGCCGGTCAGCGGGGTGCCGGGCTTGGCACCGGCGGCGGGAGCGGGGGCCGGGGCGGCGGCGGCCTGGGCGGCCGTCAGACCGCTCAGGGCGGTGGCGCCGGCGGCCGCGGTGGCGCCGACGAAGGTGCGGCGGGAGAGCTCGGGCATGACGAACTGGCCTCTCGGAGCTGGGAGTCGGGGAGCCTGGGAGCTCAGAGCTGGAAGGTGGCGACCGCGGCGGCGGTGTCGGAGGGCCACTCGTTGGCGGCGGAGCCGGGCTCGGGCTGCGGCCAGCCGACGGCCAGGGTGTGCGCCTCGACCAGCTTCAGCGGGCCCGCGTACTGGACGTAGTCGGTGCGGTCCTGCGGCTCGGGGCGGTCGCCGCGCCGCTTGCGGGTGGGCGACCAGGTCGCACCGGGGGCCTTGACCGGGTCGCGGTTCTCCTCGCGGAAGGTGTCGGTCAGTCCGGCGCCCTGGAGGGCCACGGTGACCGGCCAGGCGAGCGCGCCGACCCCCTGGTGGGCGGCAGCGGTGGCGGCCGTCCAGTCCCGGTGCGAGGGCGAGGAGAGCGCACCGGCCAGCACCACCGGGGTGCGCCGGGCGATGTCCGCGCGGACGGCGGCGGCCAGCGCCTTGGCCTGCCTCAGCCGCAGCGAGCCGTTCTCGGCGGCCTCCACCTCGGCGGCGGTCCGGCCGTCCTGGACGGCGTACGGGCCGTAGCCCGCCTCGTCCAGGTGGGCGGCCCAGAAGCGGACGGTGCGGCCGCCGGGCAGCCGCAGGGTGGCCGCGGCGGCGGGCAGTTCGGCGGTCGGCGGGGTGACGTCGGTGAGCGGGTGGCGGCTGAGGATGCCGACGCTGCCCGGGCTCTGGTAGGCGTACCAGCCGAGGGCGTCGGCCAGGGTCCTGGCCCGCTCCCCCGCGGTCTCCTGGAGGGCGAGCACGTCCAGGCCCTGGGCGAGGACCACGCGCAGCTGCTTCTCCAGCGCGTCGGTGTGGGCCGAGCCCGCGTCGTGCAGGTTCCAGCTGGCGGCCTTGAGGCGCGGCGGGGCGGCCGGGTCCGCCACCGGGACGAGGACGGTGACGGTGTCGGTGGCACCCGCGCTGTCCTTGACGCCGACGACCACCGGCTCGGGGTTCCGGCCGGGGGTGGCGGGGGCGGTGCCGGTGAGCGTGCCGTCGGCGCCGACCGCGGCCCAGGCCGGGCCGCTCACCTTGCGGTAGGTGGCGGAGCCGGCCGGGTTGCCGGCCGGGCGGGACCAGAGGCCGCCGAGCCGGACCGTCACCGCGGCACCCGGGGCGACGGGCGTGGCGGTGAACGCGTCGACGGCGGCGTGCGGGCGGACGACGGCGGGCTTGGGGCGGAAGGTGAACGGCCCGGTGCGGGCCAGGATGCCGTAGCCGTCCTTGGCGAGCAGGTAGGCGGTGTACGGGCCGCCGGTCAGCGCGGAGGTGTCGAGCTGGACGTCGCCCGAGGTGCCCGCGGTGTACTTCCACAGCAGCGAGCCGCCGTTGCCGGGCTGGCGGTCGCCGTCGTAGATGCCGACCCAGTTCTTGGCGTCGGGGGCGTCGGTGCTCCAGTGGAAGGTGAGCCGGTCGCCTTCGGTGGGGTTGGTGGAGGAACTGAACGTCAGGGCGCTGCCTGCGGCCACGGTTGTCCTGTCCGCCGCCCGGGGCCGGACCGCCGGGGGACGGTTCGCCGGGGCCGGGTTCGGCTGGTCACGGAGACTGGGAGGAGGGGAGCGCACGCAGTTGGCTGTACAACTGCGGGCGGCCCTCATTCACCCGAAGGCCGGCGACCGGCGCGTGAACGACGCATGACGGAGCGTCGGGCGGTACGGGAACTTCGCTGGGCGGGGCCGTCGGCCCGCGGCGCGGGTGTGGTCGCGGGTGCTTCGGCGGGCAGGTTCGCGGATGCTTCCTCCGGTGTTTCCGCCGACATGCCGCGAGGGCCGCGGCGGGAGGATCCGCCGCGGCCCTCGTCGGACCGTACTGTCGAACCGGGTGCCGCCCGGTCAGGCCAGGGCGAGGAAGAGCTTCTCCAGCTCGGCCTCGCTCATCGGCGCGGCGTCCTGGTCGGCGGCGGCCATGCACTGGCGCATGCCGCTCGCGACGATCTTGAACCCCGCCCGGTCGAGCGCGCGCGAGACGGCGGCGAGCTGGGTGACCACGTCCTTGCAGTCCCGGCCCGCCTCGATCATCGCGATCACTCCGGCCAACTGGCCCTGCGCGCGGCGCAGCCGGTTCAGGACCGCGCCGACCGCTTCCTCGTCCACCTGCATGTCGGGGCCGCCTTTCACATCGACTGTCGATGGACAAGTGTACCCGGCGGGGTATTCATTCCCGGCTGGCGAAAGCCGTGCCCGGCGGCCCCCGGGTACGGCTCGGCTCAGCGGCGGGCCAGGCGGCGCTCCCCGCCCGCACCGGTCGCGTACGGCAGCTCGTAGTGTGCGAACACGGCGGGCTCGTCCTCGGCGGGCAGCACGTCGTCGGTGCCGATCGCCGGGGCCTGCTTGACCTGGTTGCGCGGGTAGGCCACCCGGAGGTAGTCCGGCCCGGCCACCGCCCCGTCCAGCGGGACGAAGACCAGGCGGCGCCGGCCGGCGAAACCGACCGTGACCGTGCCGAAGAACGGCTCGTCACTGGCCGTCTCGACGTAGACCGACTCCAGCGACCCGATGCGGTGGCCCTTCTCGTCGACCACGGCGTGGCCGCGCCACTCGCGGATGTCCGCCATCGCGATGCCCACGGGCCTGACCTCCCGTCCCCGGCTGTTCCCCCGCCCGGACCTCCATCCTCCGCCGGGAGCGGCAGGGGCGCGCGGCGAGCCCGGGAGCCCGCCCCACCCGACGAAAAGGGACATACGGGGGTGACCCGACCAACCGGCACCCGGGCCGTGACCTGGGCTTTAGGCTGTCCGCCAACAGGGCCGCGAGTGGATCGTCCGTGGCGCCCGGGGCAGAGGAGACGGCAACCGTGGGATACGAGAACATGTGGGAGTCCGGCGGGGCCGGGATCCCGGCCGACCTGCGGCCCGACGTGCCGCACCCGGCCCGGATGTACGACTACTACCTCGGCGGGAAGGACAACTTCCCCTCCGACCGCGCCGCCGCCGAGAAGGCGCTCGCCGCCAACCCGGAGTTCCGCTCCACCGCCCGCGCCAACCGCGGCTTCCTCACCCGCGCGGTGCGGTGCGTCGCCGCACTCGGCATCGACCAGTTCCTCGACATCGGCACCGGCATCCCCACGGCCGGCAACACCCACGAGATCGCCCAGGCGGCCCGACCGGGCGCGCGGACCGTCTACGTGGACAACGACCCGATCGTGCTCAGCCACGCCCGCGCCCTGATGGCCGGCTCGGGCCCCGGCCACACCACCGTCATCCGGGCCGACCTGCGCGAGCCCGCCGCGCTGCTGGACGCCGTCCGGGCGGCGGACCTGCTCGACTTCTCCCGCCCGGTCGGACTCGTCCTCGCCGCCGTCCTGCACTTCCTGCGGGACGAGGACCGGCCCCACCAGGCCCTCGCCACCCTGCTGGACGCCCTGCCCTCCGGCAGCCACCTGGTCCTCTCGCACGGCACCGCCGACTTCATCCCGGCCGAGATCCGCGACCGGGTCACCGGTGTCTACGACAAGGCCACCGCACCCCTCGTCGGCCGCTCCCGCGAGGCGGTCCGGGCCTTCTTCGACGGCCTCGACCTCCTCGACCCCGGCGTGACCACCGTCCCCCTCTGGCGACCCGACACCACCCCCACCCCCGGCGCCGACCGCGTCAGCATGTACGGCGCCGTGGCCCGCAAGCCCTGAGCCCCGGGGCCGGACCGGCCACCGCCGGCCGGGCGGGCCTCAGTTCGGGCGGCCGGGCGGGACCAGGCCGGTCTGGTAGGCGATGGCGACGAGCTGGGCGCGGTCGCGGGCGTCGAGCTTGGACATCGCCCGGTGGACGTGGGTGCGGACGGTGAAGGGGCTGACGAACATCCGCTCGGCGATCTCCTCGTTGGTGAGGCCGGTGGCGGCCATCGACATCACCTCGCGCTCGCGGGCGGTGAGGACGGACAGCCGCTCGCTCGTGGAGGCGGCGGAGGCCGGCTCGGGCTGGGCCAGGAACTGGTCGATCACGGCCCGGGTGGCGGCGGGCGAGAGCAGTGCCTCGCCCGCCGCGACGGTGCGGACGGCGGCGAGCAGCTCCTTCGGGTCGGCGCCCTTGCCGAGGAACCCGCCGGCGCCCGCGCGCAGCGCCTGGGCCACGTACTCGTCGATCTCGAAGGTGGTGAGGATGAGCACCCGGGTGCCGGACAGCGCCTCGTCACCGCAGATCTCGGCGGTGGCGCCGAGGCCGTCGGTGCCGGGCATCCGGATGTCCATCAGTACGACGTCGGGCCTGGTGGCCCGGGCGAGTTCGACGGCCTCCCGGCCGTCGGCGGCCTCGCCGACCACCTCCATGTCCTCCTCCGCGTCGATCAGCAGCCGGAAGGCGCCGCGCAGCAGGGCCTGGTCGTCGGCGAGCAGTACCCGGATGGTCATGCGTGGTCCCTCTCCTCTCGGACCGCGCCGTCCGCTCGGGCGGCGCCGTCCTGTCCTTCGGCTGGTGTCGGGCGATCGGCTGGTGCCGGGCGATCGGTGCGGGCGGCGCGCGCGGCCCTGGCGGCCCGGGCGACGTCGGCGGCGGTGAGGGCGACCGCGGACTCGGGGCCGTCGTCGCGGGCGCCGGTGCGCAGCGGCAGTTCGGCGGTGACCAGGAAGCCCCCGTCGGACCGCCGGTCGGCAATGAGCCGGCCGCCCACCGCCCCGGCCCGCTCGCGCATGCCGATCAGGCCGAAGCCGCCCTCGCTCGGCGGGTGCTGGGGCAGCGGCACCGCGCGGCGGCGGCCGGTCGCGGTCGGGCGGCCGTTGGCGACGCTGACCGCGACCCGGCTGCCGCTGTAGGCGAGGGTGATCTCGGCGTCGGCGCCGTGGGCGTGCTTGGCCACGTTGGTGAGCGACTCCTGGACGATCCGGAAGGCGGTGAGGTCCACGCCGGGCGACAGCGGGCGGGCCTCGCCCTCGACGGAGAGCCGGATCGGCAGACCGGCCCGCTCGAAGGTGTTGATCAGTTCGGGCAGCCGGTCGAGGCCCGGGGCGGGTTCGAGCGGGGCGCGGTCCTCGGCGCGGCGCAGCAGGCCGACGGTGGCGCGCAGTTCCTGGAGGGCCGAGCCGGTGGCGTCGGTGATGTGGCTGAGCACCTCCCGGGCCTGGACGGGGTGGTTGTCCATGAGGTGGACGGCGATGGCGGCCTGGGCGTTGGCGAGGGCTATGTGGTGGGCGACGACGTCGTGGAGGTCGCGGGCGATCCTGATCCGCTCGTCGGCGACCCGCCGACGGGCCTCCTCCTCGCGGGTGCGCTCGGCGCGTTCGGCGCGCTCCTCGATGGCCGCGAGGTGGGCGCGGCGGTTGCGGATGGAGTCGCCGAGGGCGCCGGGCAGCAGGGCCCAGGCGAGCACGCCGAGCCGTTCGCTGATCGGCCCGCCGGGGCCGAGCAGCAAGGTGATCCCGGTGAGCAGGACGGCGGTGACGACCGAGGCGCGCAGCGCGGTGGCACGGTCGGTGCGGATGGCGAGGAAGTAGAGGGCGAGCAGCAGCGGCGTGGCCACGGTCGGAGTGAGCCGGGGGCTGACCATGGCGAGCGCCATCGTGCAGAGCAGCGTGACGGCGACCACCGCGCGCGGGTAGCGGCGGTGGGCGAGCACGGTGACGGCGGAGAACAGCGCGATGGCGAAGGTGGGCGCGGCGAACGGGGTGAAGTGGCCGCCGTTCTGGTCGATGGTGGCACCGAGGCCGGTGACCGTGATCACGCCCGCGCCGCCTGCCGCGTCGAGCAACCGGGGATGGTCGCGGCGCAGGCGCTGCCAGATGTCGCTCATGCTCGTGCTCTCCGGTCGGGGGACGCTGGCCGCGCCCGCGCCCGGGCATCGCCAGTTCGTGCCGCGCCGCTCCCGGGGGGAGCGGCGGGCGGGGTCGGGGGCTCCGGACGTACGGCGGTCCCCGACAGCAACGGTAACGGTTGGGGTTCGAACCGCTGTCCGAGCCGTACGGGGTCGGGCCGAGGGGGGTCGGGCCGAGGGGCGGTGCCCGGCCCGGGCC
>NZ_JBHVEU010000070.1:0-25934 GCF_042802075.1 Kitasatospora sp. NPDC057518 | reverse complement strand
GCTCCCGGTGGGGGAGTGCCCGGCCGGATGCGTTCCGTCCGTGGCCGGGACGGGCGCTACTTGACCGCCGCCTTGCCGATGGTGGGCAGGATGAAGTCCTGGATCAGGCCCTTGGCGTCGCGGACGATCGGCCGGAAGACCCGGTAGCGGGACAGGTTGATCATCCGCGCCGCGAGCGGCGTCGAGCGCCGGACGAACTCCCTGGTCCGCTCGGTGTCCGGGGTGCGGTCGAAGACCCAGTACAGCACCACGATCATCAGGTAGAGCCAGAGCACGTCCGGCAGCAGCTCGACCAGTTCGGCGTCCAGCTTGGGCGCCAGCTCCGAGCCCTGGAGGACGTCGCGGAACAGCTCGACCGCCGTCGCCCGGGCCGGGTGGGACTCGTTGGAGAACGGGCTCAGCGAGCTGGTCGGGTCGGCGGCGGTGCGGAAGAACTGCGCGGAGAACTCGTGGTACGGCGCGGCCGTGTCGAGCCAGGAGTCCAGCGCGATCCGCAGCCGCTCGGAGAAGTCCCGGGTGTGGGCCATCCGGCGCCTGGCGTCGGCCGCGTGCTCGTAGGTCATCCGGTCGTAGAACCCCTGGATCAGGAATTCCTTCGCCGAGAAGTAGTAGTAGGCGTTGCCCACCGAGACGCCGGCCTCGGTGGCGATGGCGCGCATGGTGGTCTTCTCGTAGCCCCGTTCCTGGAACAGCCGCATGGCCGTCTCCAGGATCAGGGCACGGGTCGCCTCACTCTTGTCGGTCTTCGGCTGGGCCCGGCCGCCGGGCAGGGGCCCGCCCTCCGGTGCGGGGCCGCCCTCCGGTCCGGGCACGGCCGGAGCCCCGGCCGTGCCGTTCCCGCCGTCCGTTCGGTTCGTCGCTGCCAGGTCGTCCACGAGGACGAGCCTAGCCGGAGACGACGTTCCATCCGGTGTCGGTGTTCGTGGCACCGGATGCCCCCTCCGCACCCGGTACCACGATGACCCCCCGAATTTCGAACGCGTTCAAAAGCTGAGTGGAACTGTAGACGCTTCGGTTGAACATGTTCAACTCCATCTCTGTGGGAGGCTGGTCACATGATCAGTTCAGGACAGATCGTCATTCGGCGCGGCGGAGTGCGGGACGCCGAGGCCGTAGCCGAGCTGCACGCCCACAGCTGGCGCACCACCTACCGGGGGATCGTCCCGGCGGAGGGGCTGGGCGACGGGATGGCGGCCCAGCGGCGCGAGCTGTGGGAACTGCGCCTGGACGCCGACTACGGGGAGCCGGAGAACACGCCCGAGCTCCTGATCGCCGAACGGGCCGGAGCGGTGGTCGGGTTCATCTACCTCGTCCCGCAGCCGGACGGCGGGGTGCTGATCGACAACCTGCACGTGCGCCCCGGCCTGAACGGGGGCGGCATCGGCCGCGAGCTGCTGACCGCGGGCCGCGCCCATGTCGCCGAGCGGCACCCCGGGGCCGCACTCTCCCTGGAGGTGCTGCGGGACAACACCCGCGCGATCGCCTTCTACGAGCGCGAGGGTGCCGAGCGGGTCCGGGCGCAGGAGGGGGAGTTCCCCGGCGGATTCCTGCTGCCCGAGTACGTGTACGCCTGGTCGGCCGAGCGCGTGGCGACCGGGGCCGACCGGCCGGAGCCGGCGGACCGGTAGGAACGGATCAGTAGGAACGGGTCGGTGGACGTGGAAGCGGCGCCGGAGCGGCCCGGTCAGTCGAAGTCGTAGACCGTCACCGGGACGCCCCGGTCCGTCAGCCGGGCGGTGACCAGCGGCTCGACCCGCTCCCAGCGCCCGCCCGCCAGACCGCAGCCGATCCGCGGCATGTGGACGGAGGCGCCGAGCCGGAGCGCGTGCCCGCCCAGCGCGTCCAGCCCGGTGTCGATCGCCTCGTACCGCACGGGTACCCCGGTGGAGCGCCCCGTCCGGATGCCGCGCTGGCCGACCAGGTTGGCCACCCAGACGTGCGGATCGACCCGCACCAGCTGGACGGCGCCGAGCCCGAAGTCGTTCGTCGCCCGCTCCCGGTGCCAGCGCCGGTACGCCGCCTCCGGCTCGGGCCAGCGTCTGGAGAGCGCGAGCACGAAGCCCTTGCCCCAGCCGCCGAGATCGTTGCAGACGTGCGCGATCACCTTCACGCCCTTGCCGTGCGGCGTGGTGGCATCGCCTCGGACGTAGGTGATTTCCTCCATGCCTCGACGTTAGAGGGAGGCACTGACAATCCGCTCGGAATTATCCGCCGCAGCCGAACCCGCCGAGGCCGCCGCACGTGACGCACCGTCCGAGCCGGGGCCCGAGGCGCCGCCGGTCGTCGCCGCCCCCGGCGTCGCCAGGTGCCGCCGCCCCGCCAGCGCGATCAGCAGCGCGAGCCCGGCGGCCGCGGCGGGCAGGGCGTAGCCGGTGCCCGGAGCGGCCCGCTCGGCGACCGCCCCGGCGAGCGCCGCCCCCGCCGAGATGCCGACCACGATGCCGGACACCGCCATCGCCATCCCCTCGTTGAA
This sequence comes from Kitasatospora sp. NPDC057518, assembly GCF_042802075.1. Lineage (NCBI taxonomy): Bacteria > Bacillati > Actinomycetota > Actinomycetes > Kitasatosporales > Streptomycetaceae > Kitasatospora > Kitasatospora sp. NPDC057518. The sequence goes on along the minus strand of NZ_JBHVEU010000070.1, from coordinate 23,461 downwards.
CTGCCGCCGCGGCAGCAGCTCCTGGACCAGCGTCATTCCCGTCACCATGGTCGGCGCGGTGGCGGTGCCGGCCGCGAACAGCGCCACGCCGAGCAGTCCGAGACCGGCCCCGCCCAGTCCGGCGGCGAGCGGCAGCAGCAGCACCGCGACCATCGCCGTGGCGCCGAGCAGGAAGCGCGGGCCCGGCGCCCGACGCGGGGCCAGCAGTCCGAACAGCAGCCCCGCCAGGCAGGAGCCGGCCGCGACCAGGGCCAGCAGCAGGCCGGCCGACGCCTTGTGGCCGAGCGCGTCGGCGTACGCCACGGTGGTGATCTCGGTCGCGCCGAAGACCATGCCGGTCGCCAGGAAGGTCAGCACCAGCACCCGCAGCCCGGGCACCCGCAACGGGGAGCCGGCCGAGTCGGCCGAGCCGACAGAGCCGGGCGGCGGCAGCGGCGGTTCGGTGCGCCGCTGGGCGGCGAACAGCAGGGCGCCGGTGGTGCCGAGGGCGCCGGCGGTGACCAGTCCGGCCTCCGGGGCGAACGTGGTGCAGAGCACCATCGCGAGCACCGGTCCGGCCATGAAGCAGAGTTCGTCCAGCGCCTGCTCGAAGGAGTTGGCCAGGTGCCGGGCGGCCGGGTCGTCCCGGTGCAGGTGCGCCCAGCGGGAGCGGGCCATGCCGCCGAGGTTGGGTGCCGCCGCCCAGGCCGCGGAGCAGAGGAGGAGCGTCCAGTCGGGTGCGCCGAGCCGGACGCAGAGCAGCAGGCCGGTCAGCGGAACGGCGTTGTACAGCGCGGCCGGTACCGTCACCCGCGCCTGCCCGTACCGGTCCACCAGCCGTCCGATCAGCGGCATCCCGATCGCGCCGGTGACCAGCCCGGTCGCCGAGACCGCCCCGGCCAGCCCGTACGAGCCGCGCCGTTCGGAGAGCAGCACCACCAGTGCGACGCCGTTCATCGACAGCGCCAGCCGGCCGAGCAGTCCGGTCAGGGTGAAGGCGACGGCACCGGGGGCCGCGAACAGCCGCCGGTAGGAGGTGAGGAGGGCGCGCGAGGGCATCGGGCTCCTGTGAGCAGGTGGGAAGGGGGTGCCCCCCAGCCTGGTGCCGGCGGCGGGCGGCCGTCCAACACCTGTTTCGCCGCACTCACAACACCCTGTTGTTAATCTGCCGCCCATGCCCCGTGACCTGCACCCCCGTCTGCTCCGCGGCTTCGTCGCGACCGCCGAGACCCTGCACTTCGGCCGGGCCGCCGAGCGGCTGCACACCGCCCAGCAGGCGCTCAGCCGGGACGTCCGGACCCTGGAGGGGCTGCTCGGCGACGCGCTGTTCACCCGCACCACCCGCAGCGTCGAACTCACCCCGGCCGGGCGGCGGTTGCTGCCCCGGGCGCGCCGGTTCCTCGCCCTGCACGACGAGATCCTCGCCGAGGCGGCGACCGGGGCCGGGGCCGCGGCCCGGCCGCTGCTGCTCGACCTCAACAGCGACGTCAACGGTCCGGACCTCGCCGCCGACCGGGTGCTCGAACGGGCCCGCGCCGCCTGGCCGGAGGGCGAACTGCTGGCCCGCTTCCACGGCGGGCTGGCCGCGGCCGCCGCCGAGCTCCTGGCCCACCGGCTGGACGCCTCCTTCGGGCGCTTCGCCGGACTGCCCGCCCCGGTGCGCGGTCAACTCGTCCAGCTGCCGGTGCGGTTGGAGCGGGTCTCGGTGATGATGGCGGACACCCATCCGCTGGCCGGCCGCGCCGCCCTGCGCCTGTCGGACCTGGTCGGGCACCCCGTCGACGTCTGCGTGGGCAATCCGGCCACCACCGAGTGGGCCGACCTCGGCACCCGGCTGCTGCGCGAGCACGGCCTGACGGCGGCCGCGCCGTACGCGCCGCCGGTCGGCGTGGACGAGACCGCCCGCTACCTGGTCCGGCACGGCGATCCGATGCTGACCACGGTCGGCGGTCCGCGGATGCCGGGGACGGTGAACGTGCCGCTGGTGGAGCCGGTGCCGCTGACCCTGGTCAGCCTGGTGCACCGGCCCGGCGAGCGTCACCCGGGGCTGCGGGCGCTGGCCGCGGCGGCGGACGAGCTCGGCGCGGCCGAGGGCTGGCTGCGCCGCCCGCCGGGCAGCTGGCTCCCCGCGGCGGACGCGGCGCTGCTGCCCCCGGGATAGGCGAAAACCGCCCCTGCCCCCGGGGGGAGGGGCAGGGACGGTGCTCAGGGGGCGGCCCGCGACGGGGCGAGGCCGGCCGCGACGGGGGCGACCCGCGACGGGGACGGCCGGCTCAGGCCGCCTTGACGGCGGAGATCTCGAAGCTGAGCTTGACCTTCTCGCCGATCAGCACGCCGCCGGTCTCCAGCGCGGCGTTGTAGGTCAGGCCGAACTCGGTGCGGTCGAGGACGGCCTTGCCCTCGAAGCCGACCCGGTCGGCGCCGTACGCGTCGGTGGCGCTGCCGGTGTACTCCAGGTCGAGCACGACCGGGCGGGTGGTGCCCTTGATGGTGAGGTCGCCGGTCATCCGGTACGAGTCGCCGCCGACCAGCTGGGCGGAGGTGCTGCGGAAGCGGATCTCCGGGTGGGCGTCGGCGGCGAAGAAGTCGCCGGTGCGCAGGTGCTCGTCGCGCTGGGCCTGGTTGGTGTCGACGCTCGCGACCTTGATCACCAGCTCGGCCGTGGAGTTGCCCGGGTGGGTCCCGTCCAGGTGCAGCGCGCCGTCGTACTCGGTGAAGCGGCCCTTGACGTTGGTGACCATCGCGTGGCGGACCGAGAAGCCGATCTCGCTGTGCGTGGTGTCGATCGTCCAGTCGCCGGTCAGGTGGGCGAGGTCCGGACCGGCCGGGGTCCGGACGGTGGCCGCGGCGGGGGCGGTGACGGTCTTGGTGCGGTTGAACAGGCCCATGGCTTCCTCCTTGGTTCGAAGCCAGTTGTTTAGGCTTCAACTTGTTGGCTCCAGCGTAGGACAACTTCGTTCAACTTTCAACCATGGCGTCGGGGCTTCCCCCGAACGGCTCAGCGGACCGGTCCTGTCGGCCCTCCCGGCTAGGCTGCGAAGGACGGTTCCCACCCCGCCCGGAAGGCCCCCGATGTTCGTCCTGCACGCGCTCTGGCGGGCGGACGGGCGGCTGGCGCTCTGGGCCGAGGACGCTCGCGCCCACCCCGGCGCCCCCGAGCCGCACCCCGACCGGCCCGCCCCGCGCGCCCACCCCTACGCCTGCCCGGCCGGCGAGCTGGCCGCCGTGCTCGGCGGCATCGGCCCGGGCCTCGGCTGGCTCGCCGGCCAGGCCCCCGAGCGCTGGGCCACCCTGCTGCTGCCCACCGTCGGCACCGTCCCCGCGCCCTCGCCCGACCTGCCGGTCACCCCGCCGCGCGGCGGTGCCGTGCTCACCCCCTGGCGGGTCCCGGCCCTGCTCTTCGACGCCGGGGCCGCCGCCCAGCTGCTCGGCGAGGTCTTCGACCCGGTCTGGGCCGTCACCGGCACCGACCTGCCCGGCGCCGGACGGGTCGAGGTGGTCCACGGCCCCTCGCTGCGCTGGCTCACCGGGGTGCACGACCTCGCCTGGCGGACGGTCGGCCGGGGCCGGGTGCTGCCGCTGCCCGTGACCGCCGCCGACGGCCGGCCGCGGGCGCGGTGGCGGCCCGACCCCACCCCGGCCGGGCGCCGCGAGGCCGCCGCCCTGGCCGCCGGCTGCCCGCCCGTCCTGCTGGGGGAGTGGCCGCACGGCCCCGGCAGCGGCGAGGCGCTGCTGGGCGCCGCCCTGGGCGCGCTGGTGGACGCCGAGGCCCGTGCCGCGCTGGCGGACACCCCCTTCCCCGCGCCGGGGGAGGCCGTCGCCGAGCGCTGGCTGCATGCCCTCGCCACCCCCGACGGCGCGATCGACGGCGCCCCGGCCGGGGAGGTCGCCGAACTGCGCCGCCGGCTCGGCGCCTGGTACGCCGCCGCCGAGCCCGTCGACCCGGCGCTGCGGCTCTGCTTCCGCCTGGTCGAGCCGCTCGGCCCCGACACGGACGACCCCGAGGGCCGCCCCTCCGACGACGCCTGGCGGCTGGAGTTCCTGCTCCAGGCCGTGGACGAGCCCTCCCTGCTGGTCCGCGCCGCCGACCTGCACGAGGGCGGCGCCGCCCACGCCGCGCTCGCCCGCAAGGCCGCCGACCCGGTCGACGTCCTGGTCGCCGAGCTCGCCCGCGCCGCCCACCGCTGGCCCGCCCTGGACGGGCTGCGCCACCGCTCCCGCCCGTCCGCCCTGCCGCTCGACCGGGCCGGTGCGCTGGACTTCCTGCGCACCGCCGCGCCCGCCCTCGCCGAGGGCGGCTTCGGGGTGCTGCTGCCCGCCTGGTGGCGCCGCCGCCCCCGGCTCGGGCTCGCCCTGCGCGCCACCACCCCGCCCGCGCCCGGCACCCTCGCGGTCACCAGCCAGGTGGACCGGGACGCCGTGGTCGCCTTCCGGTGGCAGGCCGCGCTCGGCCCGGAGGGGGAACCGCTCACCGAGCGCGAACTGGCCGAACTCGCCGCCGCCAAGCACGGGTTGGTCCGGGTGCGCGGCACCTGGCTGGAGGCCGACCCGGCCCAGATCGCCGCCGCCCTCGCCTTCCTCGCCGACCGGCGCGACGGCGTGCTCGCCGCCACCGAACTGCTCCGGCTCGCCCTCGACCCGGACGCGACGGTCGCCGGGCTGCCGGTCACCTCGGTGCGCGCGGACGGCCCGCTCGGCGACCTGCTCGCCGGGCGGGGCGGCGGCGCGGTGGCGCCGGAGCTGCCGCCGGACTTCCGGGCCGAGCTGCGCCCGTACCAGGAGCGCGGGCTGGCCTGGCTGCGGACCATGTCCGGGCTCGGCCTCGGCGCCGTGCTGGCGGACGACATGGGCCTCGGCAAGACCGTCCAGACCCTCGCCCTGCTGGCTGCGGAGAAGGCCTCCGAAAAGGTCCCCGAGCGGGCCTCCGGGAAGGCCTCCGAACGGCCCGGTGACGCCGCCGGCCCGACCCTGCTGGTCTGCCCGATGTCCCTGGTCGGCAACTGGCAGCGCGAGGCCGAGCGCTTCGCCCCCGGCCTGCGGCGGTACGTCCACCACGGGGCCGGCCGCCTCGGCGCGGATCAACTCGCCGAAGCCGTACGGGGCGTGGACCTGGTCATCACCACCTACGGGCTGGTCCAGCGCGACCTCGCCGCCCTGCGCGCGATCCGCTGGCGCCGGGTGGTCGCCGACGAGGCCCAGCACATCAAGAACACCGGCACCGCGCAGTCCCGGGCGATCCGGTCGCTGCCCGTCACCCGGCACCGGATCGCCCTCACCGGCACCCCGGTGGAGAACCGGCTCGCCGAACTGCACGCCGTCCTGGACTTCGCCAACCCCGGCCTGCTCGGCCCGGCCGAGCGCTTCAAGGAGCGCTACGCGATCCCGGTCGAGCTGCACCGCAACCCCGAGCGCACCGCCGAACTCCTGCGCCGCACCGCCCCGTTCGTGCTGCGCCGGGTCAAGTCCGACCCGGCGGTGGCGGCCGAGCTGCCCGCCAAGCAGGAGATGACCGTCTGGTGCAACCTCACCGCCGAGCAGGCCGGCCTCTACCAGGCCGTGGTCGCCGACCTGCTGCGGCGGGTCGAGGGCATCCGGGGCGTGGAGCGGCGCGGCACGGTGCTGGCCTCGATCGGCAAGCTCAAGCAGGTCTGCAACCACCCGGCCCAACTGCTGCACGACGGCTCAGCGGTGGCCGGGCGTTCGGGCAAGGTCGCCCGGCTGGCCGAACTGCTGGAGGAGGCGCTGGCCGAGGGCGACCGGACGCTGGTCTTCACCCAGTACGCCGAGTTCGGCGCGATGCTCCGCCCGTACCTGGAGCGCAGGCTCGGCGAGGAGGTGCTCTACCTGCACGGCGGCCTGGCCCGGGCGCGCCGCGAGGAGCTGGTCGACCGCTTCCAGTCCCCGGACGGGCCACGGGTGTTCCTGCTCTCGCTGCGGGCCGGCGGCACCGGCCTCAACCTGACCGCCGCCAACCAGGTGATCCACCTGGACCGCTGGTGGAACCCGGCGGTCGAGGAGCAGGCCACCGACCGCGCCTTCCGGATCGGCCAGCGCCGGGACGTCCAGGTCCGCCGACTGGTCTGCGTCGGCACCGTCGAGGAGCGGATCGACGAACTCCTCACCGCCAAACGCTCGTTGGCCGAGGCGGTGGTGGGGGAGGGGGAGCGCTGGCTCACCGACCTGCCGGTCGACGCACTGCGCGAACTGGTCGCCCTCACCCGGGAGGACGCCGTGGCCGAGGAGGACATGTGACCGGCCCTGGCACCGAGGAGGACGCGTGACCGACGAACCGAGACCGCCCGTGGTCAACGTCGCCGCCTACTGGCGCGGCGACTTCACCCTGAGCCCCGCCCCGGCGGAGGAGGAGGACGGCCCGGACGAGCCCTCGCTGCGCCGCCTCGGCCGCTCCGGCATCACCGCGTACGGCCGCGACCTCTCCGCCGTGCTGGCCCCCGCCTACGAGGCCTTCCGGAGCTGAGCGCGACGACTACCGTGCGGTAGCGTCGCGCGGGTGACCGACACCCACGAGACCGGGCCGGCCGGTGAAGCCGGGCAGACCAGCGCGACCGGGCCGACCGACCCCCGGCTGGCCGACTTCGAGCGGCACCGGCGCACGGTCTTCGGCATCGCCTACCGGATGCTCGGCAGCGTCGCCGACGCCGAGGACCTGGTCCAGGACACCTGGCTGCGCTGGAGCGGCGTCACCGGCCCGGTCGCCAGTCCCGGCGGCTTCCTGGCCCGTACGGTCACCAACCTCGCCCTCAACAAGCTGGACTCGGCCGCCGTCCGCCGCGAGTCCTACGTCGGCCCCTGGCTGCCCGAGCCGCTGGTCGCCGAGCCGGACGCGACCGACGGCGTCGAGCGGGCCGAGACCGTCTCGGTCGCCCTGCTGGTGGTGCTGGAGAGCCTGTCCCCGCTGGAGCGGGCGGTGTTCGTGCTCAAGGAGGCCTTCGGTTTCTCCTACCAGGAGATCGCCGAGGCCCTGGACCGCACCGAGGCCGCCTGCCGCCAGGTCGGCAGCCGGGCCCGGGCGCACGTGCGCGCCCGCCGGCCGCGCTACGACGCCCCGCCCGAGCTGCGCCGCCGCGCCACCGACGAGTTCCTGGCGGCCTGCGTCGGCGGCGACCTCAACCGGATGCTGGAACTGCTCGCCCCCGACGTCACCAGCTGGACGGATGGCGGCGGGGTGATCAGCGCCGCGCTGCGGCCGGTCACCGGCGCCGACAACGTCGCCCGCTTCGTCCTCGGGGTGCTCCGCCGGCTGGGCGAGGGGGCCGGTGTCCGTCCGGTGCTGGTCAACGGCGTGCCCGGCGTGCTGGTCACCGTGGACGGCGCGGTCGACTCCGTCACCGTCTTCGAGTTCGCCGAGCAGCCCGACGGCGCCGTGCGGATCTCCGAGATCCGGGCGGTCCGCAACCCGCGCAAGCTGGCCCACCTGGCCGGCCCGGCCCCCGCCCCCGGCGCCGACGGCAGCGCCGACCGCTCCGGCCCGGCTTGACCCTCGACCAGGTCGAGCCCGCAGAGTCACCGGCATGGAGAGCGAGCTGCACAGCATCGGCGAACTGGCCCGCGCCAGCGGCCTGGGCGTCGGCACCCTGCGCTACTACGACGGCGCCGAGGTGCTCACCCCCGCCTGGGTGGACCCGCAGACCGGCTACCGCTGGTACCGGCCCGTCCAGCTCGCCGACGCCCGGCTGCTGGCCCGGCTGCGCCGGGTCGGCCTGCCGCTGGCCGGCATCCGCGCCGTGCTCGGCGCCGCGCCCGGCAGCGGCGGGGCCCGGCAGGTGCTCGACGCACACCTGCGCCGGCTGGAGGACGGCCTCGCCGACGCCCGCCGCGAGCTCTCCCTGATCCACGCGATGATCGACCAGAGGGAGCAGCCGATGACCACCACCCCCGCCGGACTCCGGCTCACCGTCCCGGCCGAGGAGCTCGCGGCCGCCCTGGACGCGGTCCGCTTCGCGGTCTGCGGGCGCCCGGAGCTGCCCTCGCTCGCCGGCGTGCTCTTCGAACCGGACGGACCGGTGCTGCGCCTGGTCGCCACCGACCGCTACCGGATGGCCTTCGCCGAGGTGCCCGCCACCGGCGACACGCCCGAGCAGCCGGTGGCCGGCACCGTCGTCCCGACCGCGCTGGTGGACGCGCTGCGCGCACTGCTCGGCGCGGGCCCGGCCGAGGTGGCGCTCACCCTCGGGGACGGACCGGTCCGGGCCGAGGTCGGGGAGCACCGCATCGAGGGCGTCGCGTTGGACGTCGACTACCCCGACCACCGGGCTGTCACCCGGCTCGAACCGGAGCACCGGATCACCCTGTCCGCCGCCGCACTGCGCGCCGCCGTCGAGACCGGCGCCACCCGCACCCTGCCCTCCGGCCCGGACGGCGCCGACTGCGAGGTCACCGTCCTGACCCTGGCCGGGGACGGAAGCCTGACGGTCGCCGACGACCCGGCCCCCGAGGGCTACCGACTGGCCGTCAACCGGGACTTCCTGCTCGACGCCCTCGACGCCGGGCGGCCCGGACAGCTGCTCCTCGAACTCGGCGGCCCGATCGCCCCGTTGGCCGTCCGTACCCCCGGGCGGGCGGGCACCTTCTCGGTCCTGATGCCCGTCCGGCTGCCCGAGTCCGCCTGACCGCCTGACGGCCGCGGCCTGACCGGCCTGACCGGCCGGGCCTGCGCGGGCTCTGGAAGGATCACCGCATGAGCCCGCACACCGATCCCCGCGCCTCCGAGGTCCACGTCCCGGCCCCCGGCGGCGGCCGGCTGTGGGCGGAGCGCCGCGGCACCGGCAGCCCGGTGGTCCTGCTGCACGGCTCCGGCATGGACTCCCGGCTGTGGGACGCCGTCGCCCCGGCGCTGTCCCGGCACCACGACGTGATCCGCTACGACGCCCGCGGCCTCGGCCGGTCCGCCGCGCCGGAGCGGGCCTTCGACGACGTCGCGGACCTGCTCGCCGTCCTGGACCACTTCGGTCTGCGCCGCGCCGCGCTGGTCGGCCTGAGCATGGGCGGGGAGACCGCGCTGGACTTCGCCCTCGCCCACCCCGACCGGGTCGCCGCGCTCGGCCTGGTCGGCGCCTCGGTCAGCGGCCACGACTGGCCGCCGTCCCCGGAGACCACCGCCTACGCCGAGGCCCGGCGCCGGGGCGACACGGCGGCGCTGGCCGAACTGGAGCTCTCCGTCTGGGCCGCCATGGGCCGCGACGCGCCGGGCGGCGACCTGATCGCGACGATGGTCGAGGAGAACGCGGCCCGCCGGATCGTCAGCGAGCACCACCTCGCGGGCGCGCCGGCCCGGGCGGCCGAACCGCTCCTCGGCACCGTCACCGCGCCCACCCTGGTCGTCCACGGCGACCGCGACCATCCGGAGATCGCGGCGATCGCCCGGCGGCTCGCCGCCGACATCCCCGGCGCCCGCGGCCACCTCGTCCCGGACGCCGACCACTACCTCCCGCTGCGCACCCCCGAACGGCTCACCGAGCTCCTCCTCGCCCACCTGGCCTGACCCCCGGCCCCGGCCCGCCCACCCGGCCGGGCCCGTTTGCTGCCGCTAGCACCCTGCTTGCATTTGCAAGCAGGGTGTTGCAGGCTGTCCGCATGGCCTCACTGAACGTCGGCTCGCTGGGCGAGTACATCCGCGAGCAGCGCCGCAACGCCCAGTACTCGCTGCGGCAGCTGGCGGAGGCCGCCGGCGTGTCCAACCCGTACCTCAGCCAGATCGAGCGCGGGCTGCGCAAGCCGAGTGCGGAGATCCTCCAGCAGATCGCCAAGGCGCTGCGGATCTCGGCGGAGACGCTGTACGTCCAGGCCGGGATCCTGGAGGAGCGGCGGGGCGAGGGCCTGGAGCTGCGGGCCTCGATCCTGGCCGATCCGCTGATCAACGAGCAGCAGAAGCAGGCGCTGCTCGCGGTCTACGACGCCTTCCTCAAGGAGAACGCGTCGTCGGCTCCCAAGCCGACGGCCGACGGCCCAGCCACCCAGAACACCCACCGGGAGGACCGGTAACCATGCCCATCACCGACGAGATCAAGAAGACCCTCGGCGACCCGACCCCGCTGTACGCCCTGGCCGGCGCCGGAGACCTCGCGTACGAGAAGCTGCGCGAGGTGCCGGGCCGGGTCGAGGCGCTGGCGGCGGACCGCAAGGGTGCGCAGGAGAAGGCGACCGCCAGGCTCCAGGAGGCGCAGTCGCTGCTGACCGGGGCGCAGGCCAAGGTCACCGAGACCGTCACCACCCTGCCGACCGACCTCAAGGCCCTGCAGGAGCGGGCCCAGGGCTTCGCCCTGCAGCAGGTGGCCCGCGCGGTCGAGCTGGCGGTGAAGGCCAAGGAGACGTACGACGAGCTGGCCGAGCGCGGCAAGGTCGTGGTGGACAAGGCCCGCCCGGGCACGCCGGACGAGGCCGAGCGGCCCGAGCCGGCCGCGGAGCTGGTCGAGGCCGAGCCGGTGGCGGAGGTCGCGGAGGTCGTGGAGGTCTCGGAGCTCGCGGAGGTCGACGCCGAGCCCGCCCCGAAGAAGTCCGCGCGGGCCCGCAAGGGCGCCGCCGACGCCGCGGAGTGACCCGGGGCGTGTCCGACACGTCCCCGTACCCCGTGGGGCACATCCGGTGACCACGGGACGTTGAGCCCGTCGCGGACGGTCGTCGTGCCAGGATGGGCAGCGGTCGCAGCGCCGGAGTCGAGAGCAGAGGAGATCGAAATGGTCGGAGTGTTGCAGATTCTGGCCTTTTCCTACCTGAACCCGATCTGGTGGGCGACCATCGCCATCCTCGCCTACAAGCTGTTCGCCCTGGCCGACGCGGTCACCCGCCGGGAGGACGCCTACCGGGCGGCCGACAAGAAGACCAAGGGCTTCTGGGTGGCGATCCTGGCGATCTCCTTCGGCTGGGACTTCCTGTTCGGGGTGAACTTCTTCACCGGCATCGGCACCCTGGCCGGCCTGGTCGCCTCGATCGTCTACGTGGTGGACGTCCGCCCGGCGATCCGGGCGCTGACCGGCGGCAGCGGCGGCCGGGGCGGTCGGAGCAACACCGGGCCGTACGGCCCCTGGTAGGAGCGGCAGCCGACAACACGACGGCCCGGGCGGGGAGTTCACTCGCCCGGGCCGTCGCGTTGTCCGCCCTCGTTCTTCGTCGACCGCTTCCGCGCCCGTTCGCGCGTCCCTCGGCCGGGGATCAGCCGAGGATCAGCTGCACCGGGTTGCGCTCCAGCAGCAGCACCGCGACGTCGTCGGTCAGCGCGCCGCCGTTCAGCTCCTCGACCTCGGCGATGGCGCTGTCGATCAGCCGCCCCCGGGTCAGTCCGGCGGCCTGGTGGTCGCCGATCAGGTCCGCGAGCCCGTCCTGGCCCAGTCGGCGCGATCCGGCCCCGACCCGGCCCTCGATCAGTCCGTCGGTGTAGAGCAACAGCCGCCAGCCGGCCCGCAGTTCGACCTCGTGGGCGGGCCAGGCGGACTGCCCGTCGTGGCACGGCAGCAGGCCGAGCGCGGGCCCGGCGAGGTCGGCGGGCAGGGTGATCGGCTCGTGGTCCCGGCCGAGCAGCAGCGGCGCCGGGTGCCCGGCGAGGTAGAGCCGGGCCCGCTCGCCGGTGCCGAGCGAGTCGAGGCCGCTGCCGGGGCCGCCGGGCTCGATGACCAGCATGCAGAGCGTCGCGAAGATCTCGTCGCTGCGCCGTTCATGCTCCAGCACGTGCTGGAGGGTGGTGAGCAGGGTCTCGCCGGTGAGGCCCGCGAAGACCAGGGTGCGCCACGCTATCCGGAGCGCGACGCCGAGCGCGGCCTCGTCCGGGCCGTGGCCGCAGACGTCGCCGATCACGACGTGGACGGCGCCGTCGTCGGTGCGCACGGCGTCGTAGAAGTCGCCGCCGAGCAGTGCGCGGCGGCGGCCGGGGCGGTAGCGCCGGGTGAAGGAGAGCCCGGCGCCGTCGAGCAGCGGGGTGGGCAGCAGGTGGCGCTGGAGGCGGGCGTTCTCCTGGCCGCGCAACTCGGCCTCGACCAGGCGGCGCTGGGACTCGTCGGCGCGCTTGCGCTCGACGGCGTAGCGCAGGGCGCGGGCGAGCAGCGGGCCGTCCGTCTCGTGCTTGAGCAGGAAGTCCTGGGCGCCGGCGGCGACGGCGGCCGCCCCGAGTTCGGCCCCGGCGGCGTCGGTGAGCACCACGACCGGGGTGTGCGGGGCCCGGCGGAGCAGCTCGTGCAGGCCCTCCAGCCCGTCCGAGGAGTCGGTCGGGTGCGGCAGGTCGGCGGGCGCGGCGAGGTCGAGCAGCACGCAGCCGAACTCGGGGGTGCGGGAGCGCCCGCGCCGGGCCCAGTTCACGGGCGGGGCGAGCAGTTCGGTGGCCTGGTCCAGGCCGCGGGCCCAGTGGATCTCGATCGAGGTGCCGCTGTCGGCCACCGCCGCCTTGATCAGCTGGGCGTCCGAGGCGTCGTCCTCGATGACCAGCAGCCGCAGCGGGGCGCCGTCGGCCGGTCCGTCCGCCGCCGGGCCGCCCGGGTCGGAGATGTGGGACGGGTGGGAGGCGTGCGCGGCCCGCGACCGGGGGTGGGGTATCGGGGGAGCCGCCGAGGCCGGTCCGGTCGTGACGCGGCTTCGGGCATGACCGACGGGGGCGCCGTCATGGGCGCCCGGCAGGCCCGCGGCACCAGGTGCCCGCCCGTCTCCCGTTGCGGGCATCGGTGGTTCCTCCCTTTCCCCGACTGCGTAACGGTCGACGTCCGTCCGCAGTGCCCGCCTGGCACCGCGCGTCGGGGAACTTCTCGCGACCATAACGTGATCTCCGGGGATTTCTCTGGCCGACCGGCGCCGTTGTGGCTATTGCCACGCCGGTGGTGGTGTGGTGACTGGACTCGGACGAGCACCCGGGCTCCGTCGGGTGGCTGCCGGAAGGGCTGCCGGGCGGCTCCGGGAAAGGGGAGAGGGCGATGGTTGCGCGGATCACTCTGGTGGAGGGTGACATCACGGAACAGCCGGTGGACGTCGTGGTGAACGCCGCCAACTCGTCCCTGCTGGGCGGTGGTGGGGTGGACGGCGCGATCCACCGCAAGGGCGGACCGCAGGTCCTGGAGGAGTGCCGCCGGCTGCGCGCCTCGCACTGGGGCAAGGGGCTGACCGCCGGTCGGGCGGTGGCGACGACGGCCGGACGGCTGCCCGCCCGGTGGGTGGTGCACACCGTCGGGCCGGTGTACCGGGCGGAGGAGTACGAGGAGCGGGCGGAGCTGTTGGCCTCCTGCTATCGCGAGTCGCTGCGCGCCGCGGCGGGGCTCGGCGCGCGCACGGTGGCCTTCCCGGCGGTGTCGGCCGGGATCTACGGCTGGCCGCCGGCGGACGCGGCCCGGATCGCGCTCGGCACCGTCGCGGAGGTGCTGGACGGCGGTGACGCGGAGGCGGGCGCGGAGCTGGCGGAGGTGCGGTTCGTGCTGTTCGGGTCGGAGATGTACGGGGTGTTCGAGCGGGCCCGGCGGGAGCTGTTCGGCCGGGAGGTCTGAGGGCGGGGGTCTGAGGGCGGGACCATCGTGGCGTGTCGGGGCGTCAACACGCCAGAGATATTCGATAACTCGTTCGAGTGAACGTATCGAATCGCTCACCGGCTCCCGGCGCGCACCGCCCGCACGACGGCCACGGCGGCTACGGCGCGAGCGCCGACCAGGGCACCGTGACCTCGCCCTGCCGCCACCGCCCGCGCGCGTCCACCAGCGGCCAGCTGCCCGCCAGCGCCGTGCAGGCCGCCACCCAGCGCTGCCGCGCCCCGAACGCCCCGTACGGCGCGGCCGCCGCCCAGGCCCGGTCGAAGTCGGCCAGGAAGGCGTGCACGGGCCGCCCCGGCACGTTGTGGTGGATCAGCGCCTTCGGCAGCCGCTCGGCCAGGTCGGAGGGCTGGCCCAGGCCGCCCAGCCGGGCCGCGAAGGTCACCGTCCGGGGCCCCTCCGGGCCGAGCGCGACCCAGACGTGCCGCCGCCCGATCTCGTCGCAGGTGCCCTCGACCAGCAGCCCGTCCGGGGCGAGCCGCGCGCACAGCCGCTCCCACACCCCGGCGACCGCCGATTCGTCGTACTGCCGCAGCACGTTCGCGGCCCGGATCAGCTGGGCCGGCCCGCCGCCGTCCAGCGGCACCTCGAAGCCCCCGCGCCGGAAGGTGAGCAGCGGCGGCTCGGCGTACGGCAGTGCGGCGGCGACCCGCTCCGGCTCGATCTCGATCCCGACCACCCGGACGTCCGGCCGCACCGTGCGCAGCCGTCCGGCCAGTTCGACGGCGGTCCACGGCGCGGCGCCGTAGCCGAGGTCCACCGCGACCGGCGGCCGCCCGGCGGCGCGCAGCGCGCGGCCGAGGGCGTGGGCGATCCAGCGGTCCATCCGGCGCAGCCGGTTGGTGTTGGTGGTGCCCCGGGTGACCGTCCCGACCGGGCGCCCGGTCCGTCCGCGGGCGGGCGCGGCGGGAGCGGGGTCGAAGGAGGCAGCCATGCCCAGAAGGGTAGTCGGGTCGCCGACGGCACCGTGCTGACCTGGGGCGATGGCGGCCGTTCCGGCCGGTGGGCCGGGGCGGGAATGCCGGGCGCGGTCCGTGTGGTTGGCACCCTGATGGTGATGTGTGCCCGGACGGGGCTGCGCACACCGGACAACGGGCGGCCCGGCGCGGACCGCCTCGACGGGCCGCACAGAGGAGGCTTCAGCCAGGTGATCCAGCACCCCGTCCGTTCGGTACGCCGGGCCCAGCCCGCCGCCCCCGCGCGCGGCCGGCTCCAGTCGCTCGTCCCCGGTCGCCGCCGCCCGCGCCGGATAGCCATGCTGAGCGTCCACACCTCGCCGCTGCACCAGCCCGGCACCGGGGACGCCGGCGGGATGAACGTCTACATCGTGGAGCTGGCCAAGCGCCTGGCCGACCTCAACATCGAGGTCGAGGTGTTCACCCGGTCGATCTGCTCGGACGACGCGCCGACGGTCGAGCTGGCCCCGGGCGTGCTGGTCCGCCACGTCACCGCCGGTCCGTACGAGGGCCTGGTCAAGGAGGACCTGCCGGCCCAGCTGTGCGCCTTCACCCACGGGGTGCTGCGGACGGAGGCGGGCCACCGCCCCGGCCACTACGACCTGGTGCACTCGCACTACTGGCTCTCCGGGCAGGTCGGCTGGCTGGCCGCGCAGCGCTGGGGGGTGCCGCTGGTGCACACCATGCACACCATGGCGAAGGTCAAGAACGCCGCGCTGGCCGAGGGCGACACGCCCGAGCCCGCGGCCCGGGTGATCGGTGAGACCCAGGTGGTGGAGGCGGCCGACCGGCTGATCGCCAACACCACCGAGGAGGCCGCCGAGCTGGCGCTGCACTACGCCGCCCGGCCGGACCAGCTGGCCGTCGTGCACCCCGGGGTCAACCTGGACGTCTTCCGCCCCGGCGGGCCGCGGACGCCCGCCGCCGCGCGGGCCCGGCTGGGCCTGCCGCAGGACGCCGCAGTGCTGCTGTTCGCGGGCCGGATCCAGCCGCTGAAGGCCCCGGACGTGCTGCTGCGGGCGGTCGCCGCGCTGCTCGGCCGCCGCCCGGAGCTGCGCGAGCGCCTGGTGGTGCCGGTGGTCGGCGGGCCGTCCGGCACCGGGCTGGCCCGGCCGGAGAGCCTGCACAAGCTCGCCGCCCAGCTGGGCATCGGCGACGTGGTGCGGTTCCACCCGCCGGTCGGCCAGCCGGACCTCGCCGACTGGTACCGCGCGGCGTCGGCGCTGGTGATGCCCTCGTACAGCGAGTCCTTCGGGCTGGTCGCGCTGGAGGCGCAGGCCTGCGGCACCCCGGTGGTGGCGGCCTCGGTCGGCGGCCTGCCGGTCGCGGTGCGGGACGGCGAGACCGGCACCCTGGTGCAGGGCCACGACCCGCTGGACTGGTCGTACGCGCTGGAGCCGTACGTCACCGACCGGGGCCTCGCGGCCCGGCGCGGCGAGGCGGCGGCCCGGCACGCGTCCCGCTTCGGCTGGGACACGGCCGCGGCGACCACCGCCGAGGTGTACGCCGGGAGCATGGCCCGCCCGGCGGGCCGGCTGGCCGGGGTCCGTCGCCGACCGGCCTGAGCGGAGGCCCGGGCGGAAGCCCCGGGGCCGAGCGGCCTGGGGCTGCGCCCGCCCGGTACCGACGAGTAACGTCACCCCCATGGCAATCCGCACCAAGGACGAGGCCCTGACCCTCCTGCGCGCCGCCCTGGACGACGCCGGGGTGGCCTGGGAGCCGGCCGCCACCGACCCGTACACGCTGGTGGCGGCCCTCCCGGGCACCCGCAAGCTGAGCACCACCTGCGCCCTGCGGGTCGGCGACCACACCCTGTCGGTGAACGCCTTCGTGATCCGCCGTCCGGACGAGAACCACGAGGCCGTCTACCGCTGGCTGCTGGAGCGCAACACCCGGCTGTACGGCGTCGGGTACGCGATCGACGCGCTCGGCGACGTCTACCTGGCCGGCCGGCTGCCGTTGGAGGCGCTCACCCCGCAGGTCGTGGACCGGCTGCTCGGCACGGTGCTGGAGAACGCGGACGAGCCGTTCAACACCCTGCTGGAGCTGGGCTTCGCCACCGCGATCCGGCGCGAGTGGGAGTGGCGGACCAAGCGCGGGGAGTCCACCCGCAACCTGGCCGCCTTCGCCCACCTGGCCGCCCCGCGGGACGCCTCGGCCGAGGCTCCGGGCACCCCGGACGCGCCGACCGCCGGCTGACCCGCGGGCCGGTCAGGCGCCCGCCGGGGCCTTCCCGGCCGGCTCCACCGCGGGCTCCGCGGCCGCGGGCGCCGTGGCCGTGCGCGCCGGAGCCCCCACCGCGGGCGCCGGAGCCCCCACCGCGGGCGCCGGGACCTCCGTGGCCACGGGCCGCCGGCGCCCGGCCGCGCCGGTCCGGCGGGCCAGCACCACGTACCCGAGCGCGGTGACCGTCCCGACCGCCCCGCAGGCCGTCCAGAGCACCGCCGGCCCCGCGTGCTGGAGCAGCAGCCCGCCGCCCGCCGGGCCGAGGAACGAGGCGAGCGACCAGGAGAGGCTGTGCACGCCCTGGTAGCGGCCGCGCCCGTGGGTCGGCGCCAGCTCGGCGACCAGGCCCATCATCACCGGCGTGTTGAGGATCTCGCCGACCGTCCAGACGGCCACCGAGAGCGCGAACAGCCAGGCCGAGGAGCCGGCCAGCGCGGCCAGTCCGAAGCCCCAGCCGGTGAGCAGGCAGCTGGTGATCAGCAGTCCGGTCCGTGAGCGGCCCTCCATCCAGCGGGTCAGCGGGATCTGCAGGACCACGATCAGCAGCCCGTTCAGGCCGATGACCAGGCCGTACTCGGTGGAGGTGATGCCGGAGGCGCCCATGTCCACGGCCAGCGTGGTGCTGCCCTGCTGGAAGACCAGCGCGAGCAGCAGGGTGAGCCCGACCAGCGCCATGAACGGGGCGTCCCGGAACACCGAGAGCAGGCTGACCGGCGGCTCGGCGGAGCCGTCCGCCCGGCCGGGCGCGGCCTGCGGCCTGGTCTCCGGGATCCGGATGAAGATCACCACCGCGCAGACCAGGGTGGAGAACGCGTCCAGCAGGAAGAGCGTGAGGTAGCCGTGGGTGGCGATCAGGCCCGCCACGGCCGCCGAGAGGCCGAAGCCGATGTTGATCGCCCAGTAGTTCAGCGAGTACGCGCGGACCCGGTCCTCGGCCGGCACCAGGTCGGCGATGATCGCCGAGGTGGGCGGCCGGGTGGCGTTGTTGCACAGGCCCACCAGGAAGGCCACCACGGCGATCGCCACCTGGCCGTCCGCGAAGCCGAGCACGGCGGTGAACAGCGCGGTGCCGAGCTGGGCGGCGAGCAGGGTGGGCCGGCGCCCGATCCGGTCGGCCAGCACGCCCGCGAGGATCGCCGCGACGGCCGAACCGAGGCCGAACAGCGAGGCCACCAGGCCCGCGTAGGAGGCCGAGTACCCCCGGTCGACGGTCAGATACAGCGCCAGGAAGGTGACGACGAACGCGCCGAGCTTGTTCACCAGCGTGCTCACCCAGAGCCACCAGAACTGTCGCGGCAGCCCGCCCACGGTCTCCTGTACGAGTCTTCGGATCCGGGGGTTGGCGACCAGGGCGACGAGCATGTGGGGGCTCCCGTGGGCAGGCGTCCGCCGAACGGTGCGGCAGGCCCGGTCAGCCGACGCATGTAAGTGTCAGATGCGCGGAGCACACATTACACATCGGCCGAAGGTCCCCACCAGGGGTTTTCCGACCCCCCACTAAGCTGGGGGCCATGGCTGACACGACGTACCGACTCATCCTGCTCCGCCACGGCGAGAGCCAGTGGAACCAGAAGAACCTGTTCACCGGTTGGGTCGATGTCGACCTCAACGAGAAGGGCGAGAAGGAGGCCGCCCGCGGTGGCGAGCTCCTGGCCGCCGAGGGTCTGCTCCCCGACGTGCTGCACACCTCGCTGCTGCGCCGCGCCATCCGCACCTCCCAGATCGCCCTGGACAAGGCCGACCGGCACTGGATCCCGGTCAGCCGCAGCTGGCGGCTGAACGAGCGCCACTACGGCGCGCTCCAGGGCAAGGACAAGGCCCAGACCCTGGCCGAGTTCGGCGAGGAGCAGTTCCAGCTGTGGCGCCGCTCGTACGACACCCCGCCGCCGGTGCTGGCCGACGACGCCGAGTACTCGCAGGCCGGTGACGCGCGCTACGCCGACATCCCGAGCGAGCTGCGTCCGCGCACCGAGTGCCTGAAGGACGTCGTCGACCGGATGCTGCCGTACTGGTACGACGCCATCGTCCCGGACCTCGCCGCCGGCCGGACCGTCCTGGTCACTGCCCACGGCAACAGCCTGCGCGCGCTGGTCAAGCACCTCGACGGCATCTCCGACGAGGCCATCGCCGGCCTGAACATCCCGACCGGCATCCCGCTGGTCTACGAGCTGGACGCCGACTTCAAGCCCGTCACCCCGGGCGGCCGCTACCTCGACCCGGACGCCGCCGCGGCCGCCATCGAGGCGGTCAAGAACCAGGGCAAGAAGTAGGCCGCTTGCCGCTACGGCCCCGTCACCCGGTCCGACCGGGCGGCGGGGCCTTCGTTCGCTTTCGGTCGGTTCGGGGTCAACCCGCTTGCCTGGTGGGGGAGTTGGGTAGGTGGGAAAATGGTTCAGACCATTGACGGCCGCAGTCGGCGGCTCCTACCGTGAGGGCACCGGACTGGCGCAGGCATGCCAGGATCTCCCCGTCCGGGCCGCCGCACCCCCACGCGCGCGCGTCTGTGCCCCCGGCGCACACTCCATCCACCCCCACGGAGGAGCACCATGCGCACACGCCACATCGTCGGGGCGGCCGTCGCCGCGCTGGCGATCCCGCTGACCCTCGCCTTCCCGGCCGCGTCCCACGGCTGGATCACGACCCCGCCCAGCCGGGCCGCGCTCTGCGACACCCACGTGGACGGCGTCCCGTGGGACTGCGGGGACATCCAGTGGGAGCCGCAGAGCGTCGAGGGCCCCAAGGGCTTCCCGGCCCTCGGCCCCTCGGACGGCACCATCTGCGCCGGCGGCAACGCGCGCTTCGCCGAGCTGGACGACCCGCACGCGGGCGCCTGGCCGACCACGCCGGTGACGGCGGGCGGGCAGCTCACCTTCACCTGGAAGTTCACCGCCCGGCACGCGACCACCGACTTCCGGTACTACATGACCAAGCCGGGCTACGACGCGAGCCAGCCGGTCACCCGGGCCAACCTGGACCTGACGCCCTTCCTGACCGTCCCGTACGGCGGGCAGCAGGTGCCGAGCACGCTCAGCCACACCGCGACCATCCCGGGCGGGCGCACCGGCCACCAGGTGGTCGTCGCGGTCTGGACGATCTCCGACACCGGGAACGCCTTCTACTCCTGCACCGACGTCGCGTTCTGACGTCCGGTCCCGACGCCCGGCCCGACGCGGACACGGGCACGGACGCGAACGAGGTGCACGGCCGCCGGAAGACCGTGCACCTCGGGGACTCCTCGGACGGCGGTGCGCTCAGTGGCCGCCGCAGCAGCCGCCGTCGGCACCGCCGCACTGGCAGGGCGCGCCGGACTGGCAGCCGCAGCCGCAGCCCGGGCCGCAGCCGCAGCCGGCGGCGAGGACGGGGAGCAGCTTCGGGGCGGGTGGCTCGACGGTGGTGTGGGCGGATGCCGGTCGGGTCGGGTGGGCCTTCATCGAGCTTCCCTCCTTGTGACGGGCACAGTCCTGTGCCCCCAACGTCGAGTGAAGCCGCCGAATGGACGGAGCGTCAACGGGCGCGCGGTGGTGGGGCGCACGGAGTGCCGTGCGCCCGCACCACCCTCGTCGCAGGTTTACTCACCCCGGAGGGTGAGCCGGGAGCGGCCACGAAGCACCGCCCGGACCGGAGGTCAGTCGACCGGCGCGGCCTCGGCGGCCTCGGTGGCGGCCACGAACTCGGCCACGTGCTCGCCCGTCACCAGGTACACCACGCGCTTGGCGACCGACACCGCGTGGTCCGCGAAGCGCTCGTAGTAGCGGCCGACCAGGGTGATGTCGACGGCGGTCTCGATCCCGTGGTGCCAGCGCTCGTCGATCAGGTGCGACAGCAGCTCGCGGTGCAGGGTGTCGATCGCGTCGTCGTCCTGCTCCATCTCCAGCGCCTTGTCGACGTCCTTGGTGGCGATGACCAGGCCGGCCTTGGCCACCAGGCGCTGGGCGAGCTGGCCCATCTCCAGGACGGTGGAGTGCAGGTCGCTCGGCACGGCGGTGTCGGGGTAGCGCATCCGCGCGACCTTGGCGACGTGCCGGGCGAGGTCGCCGCAGCGCTCCAGGTCGGCGCTCATCCGCAGCGAGGTGACGACGATGCGCAGGTCGGTGGCGACCGGCTGCTGGCGGGCGAGGAGGTCGATGGCCCGGTTCTCCAGGTCGTGGTGGAGCTCGTTGACCTTCTCGTCGGCGGCGATCACACCCTCCGCCAGGGCGAGGTCCGCGTCGAGGAGGGCGGTGGTGGCGCGGCCCATGGCAGAGCCGACCAGCCGGGCCATCTCGACCAGGCTGTCGCCGATCGCATCGAGTTCCTCGTGGTACGCGTCGCGCATGTTCTCTCCTCAGTAGCTGTGTCGGTGGCGGTGCCGACCGGTCAGCCCGTCCGACCGTCGTTCCGGTGTCCGGGTGACCGCTGCTGGTGGCGCGCATCGTACGCGCACACCCGAGCCGGTGGCCGCTGTTCGGCACACCGATCTCTCCCACACGGGCTGCCTGGCCAACTTTCGGCCGCCTGGGCGACGGTGCACGGCCGCTCCGGTGAATCGGCGGCTACCTGAAGGTGAATTCTCGGCAACGCGTGGTCGATGCCTTGATCGGGTGCTTGGGGACTGGCCTGGCCGTGCGCTTACGCTGGCCACATGGACGTGAACGTGGCCGCCGCCGCTGCCTGTGCCATAGCCGGGCTCGGTGTCGGCCTCACCGCCTCCATCGCCTTCCGCTGGAGCGAGCGCGAGCAGGCCAAGGGCAGGTACAGCGCAACCGGCGGCAGGAACCCCGGCCGGTACCAGTCACTGGGTACCGGCAACCCCGAGCCGCCGCTGCCGCCCGGGGTCGACACCGTGCTCTCCGTGCTCCGCTCCTGCGCGATCGTGCTGGGCGAGGGCGACGAGGTGGTCAAGGCCAGTTCGGCGGCGTACGCGATGGGCCTGGTGCGCGGCGGTGCCGTCGCGGTGGACCAGATGCTCGCGCTGGCCCGCTCCACCCGCCGGGACGGCGAGATCCGCCAGGTCGAGCTGGAGGTGCCCCGGCCGGGCGCGGCCCGCGCGGCCGAGCCGCTCGCGGTCTCCGTCCGGGTCGCCCCGCTGGGCTCCCGGCTGGTGCTGGTGCTGGTCGAGGACCAGACCGAGCGCCGCCGGGTGGAGGCCGTCCGCCGGGACTTCGTGGCCAACGTCAGCCACGAGCTCAAGACCCCGGTCGGCGCCCTGTCGCTGCTCTCCGAGGCGGTCGTGGACGCGTCCGACGACCCGGAGGCGGTGCAGCGCTTCGCCGGCCGGATGCAGGTCGAGGCGGCCCGGCTGGCCAGCCTGGTCCAGGAGATCATCGACCTCTCCCGGGTCCAGGACGACCGGCTGATGATCGACCCGGAGCCGGTCGCGGTGGACGAGCTGATCGCCGAGGCGATCGACCGCTGCCGCCAGCAGGCCGCCGCCAAGCAGATCCTGATCGCGGCGGGCGGCATCGCCGGCCTCTACCTGCACGGCAACCGCGGCCAGCTCGCCGCCGCGCTCGGCAACCTGGTCGAGAACGCCGTCAACTACAGCCCGCCCCGCACCCGGGTGGCCATCGCCACCCGGCGGATCTCCAGCGCCGCGGCGCTCGGGGAGGCGGACGGCGAGCTCATCGAGATCTCGGTCACCGACCAGGGCATCGGCATCTCCGAGAAGGACCGCGAGCGGGTCTTCGAGCGGTTCTACCGCGTCGACCCCGCCCGCTCCCGGGCGACCGGCGGCACCGGCCTGGGCCTGTCCATCGTCAAGCACGTCGCGGCCTCGCACGGCGGCACCGTCTCGGTGTGGAGCGTCGAGGGCCAGGGGTCGACCTTCACCGTCCGCCTGCCCGCCGGGCAGGCACCCACGGAGGACGAGCCCGACGACGCGTTCGACGACGAGTTCGGCGACGAGCCGGACCACACGCCGGACGGCGGCCCCGCCGCCGCACCCCGAACCCTCACCACGGACCGGACGGATCGCGCTCCCCGCGCGCCCCGCACGGACCGTTCGCTCCCCACCGGGGAGCGGGCACCACACCTGTCAGACACAACCCCGCAGCTTGCCCCGGAGGCCTGATCGTGACCCGAGTACTGGTGGTCGAGGACGAGGAGTCGTTCAGCGACGCCCTCTCGTACATGCTCCGCAAGGAGGGCTTCGAGGTGGCCGTGGCCGCCACCGGCCCCGACGCCCTGGAGCAGTTCGAACGGAACGGCGCCGACCTCGTCCTGCTCGACCTGATGCTGCCGGGCCTGCCCGGCACCGAGGTCTGCCGCCAGCTCCGGGTGCGTTCCAACGTCCCGGTGATCATGGTGACCGCGAAGGACAGCGAGATCGACAAGGTCGTCGGTCTGGAGATAGGCGCTGACGACTACGTCACCAAGCCGTACTCCACCCGCGAGCTGGTCGCGCGGATCCGCGCGGTGCTGCGCCGCCGCGGCGAGGACGGCGGCGCGGGCGACAACGGCGGCGGCCCGGGCGCCCTGGAGGCGGGCCCGGTCCGGATGGACGTGGACCGCCACGTGGTGACCGTGGACGGCGCCAAGGTCGACCTGCCGCTCAAGGAGTTCGACCTGCTGGAGATGCTGCTGCGCAACGCGGGCCGGGTGCTCACCCGGATGCAGCTGATCGACCGGGTCTGGGGCGCGGACTACGTCGGCGACACCAAGACCCTGGACGTCCACGTGAAGCGCCTGCGGGCCAAGATCGAGCCGGACCCGGGCGCGCCGCGCTACCTGGTCACCGTCCGCGGCCTGGGCTACAAGTTCGTGCCTTAATAAGTCAACAACACGCGGAAGGCCGAGTCTGTTTGAATT
>NZ_JBHVEU010000069.1:0-26240 GCF_042802075.1 Kitasatospora sp. NPDC057518 | reverse complement strand
GTCGGCGGCAGGGCCGACCGGGCGCTCACCCATGCCCGGAGCCGGGTGCGGGGGGCGTACACCACGCGTTCCGACAGCGCCGGATCCGTGCAATACCAGTCGGGAAACTGTCGGGCAACGGTAGGAAACGAATCCAGTCGATCTTTCGTACTGGTTAGGCTTTCAAATGTTCGCAAGGTTAAAGTTGTTTCCATGCATGCCTGGCCCGCCTCCGAGGTTCCCGCCCTGCCTGGTCAGGGGCTCCCCCTCCGTATCCACGACACCGCAGCGGGCACAGTCCGGGAGGTCGTGCCGCAGGACGGCACCGCCCGGATCTACGTCTGCGGCATCACGCCCTACGACGCGACCCACATGGGCCACGCCGCCACCTACAACGCGTTCGACCTGGTGCAGCGCGTCTGGCGGGACGCCGGTCACGACGTCCTGTACATCCAGAACGTCACCGACGTCGACGACCCGCTGCTCGCCCGCGCGGTCGAGACCGGCCAGGACTGGACCGCCCTCGCCGAGCGCGAGACGGCCCTGTTCCGCGAGGACATGACCGCGCTGCGGATGCTCCCGCCGGCCCACTACATCGGCGCCGTCGAGTCGATCCCGTGGATCGTCCCGATCGTGCAGAAGCTGCTGGCCTCCGGCGCCGCCTACCACGTGGACGGCGACATCTACTTCTCGGTCGACGCCGACCCGCGCTTCGGCGAGGTCTCCGGCCTCACCCGCGAGGCCATGCGCCCGGTCTTCGCCGAGCGCGGCGGCGACCCGGACCGCCCCGGCAAGCGCAACCCGCTGGACGCCCTGCTCTGGCTGGCCGCCCGCCCGGGCGAGCCCGCCTGGGACACCGAGCTCGGCCACGGCCGCCCCGGCTGGCACATCGAGTGCGTCGCCATCGCCCTCCGGTACCTCGGGATGTCCTTCGACATCCAGGGCGGCGGCAGCGACCTCTCCTTCCCGCACCACGAGATGGGCGCCGCGCACGCCCAGGTCGCCACCGGCGCCCACCCGTACGCCCAGGCGTACGTGCACGCCGGCATGGTCGCCCTGGACGGGCACAAGATGTCCAAGTCCCGCGGCAACCTGGTCTTCGTCTCGGCGCTGCGCCGCGAGGGCGTCGACCCGGCGGCGATCCGCCTGGCGCTGCTCTCGCACCACTACCGGGCCGACTGGGAGTGGACCAAGAGCACCCTGGACGAGGCCGTCGAGCGCCTCGCCCGCTGGCGAGCCGCGGTCTCCCGCCCGGACGGCCCCTCGGCCGAGCAGCTGCTCGCCGAGGTGCGCGAGGCGCTGGCGAACGACCTGGACGCGCCCGCCGCGCTGGCCGCGGTCGACCGCTGGGCGGACCGGCAGGAGACCGAGGGCGGCACCGACATCGGCGCTCCCGGCCTGGTGACCCGCACCGTGGACGCCCTGCTCGGCGTCGCGCTGTGACCCCGGTGTCGTAACCCCGCCGAAGCGACCCAGCACCACACGCCGAAGGGGCGTCAGGACCACGCGGTCCCGACGCCCCTTCGGCGTGTGCGGTACGGGCTACTCGTCCTCGGCGCCGTCCTGGCTCTCCCGGGCGCCGCCCGGCGCCTCCGGATCGGCCGGCCGCTCCGCCGTGGCGTGCCCGGCCACCGGCTTCTCGCCGGTCGGCCCGACGTTCTCCCGGCGGCGCAGGTAGCGCTCGAACTCGCGGGCGATGGCGTCGCCGGAGGCCTCCGGCAGCTCCGCGGTGTCCTGCGCCTCCTCCAGCTGCTGGACGTACTCGGCCACCTCGCTGTCCTCGGCGGCCAGCTGGTCCACGCCGAGCTGCCAGGCCCGGGCGTCCTCGGCGAGCTCGCCCGGCGGGATGCGCAGGTCCAGCAGGTCCTCGAGCTTGTTGACCAGGGCCAGGGTGGCCTTCGGGTTCGGCGGCTGCGAGACGTAGTGCGGCACCGCGGCCCACAGCGTCACGGCCGGCACCCCGGCGTGGGTGCAGGCCTCCTGGAGCACCCCGACGATGCCGGTGGGCCCCTCGTAGCGGCTCTCCTCCAGGTCCAGCCGACGGGCCAGGTCCGGGTCGGAGGTGACCCCGCTGACGGGCACCGGGCGGCTGTGCGGGGTGTCCCCGAGCAGGGCGCCCAGGATCACCACCAGTTCGACGCCCAGCTCGTGGGCGAAGCCCAGCAGCTCGTTGCAGAACGAGCGCCAGCGCATGCTCGGCTCGATGCCGCGGACCAGCACGACGTCCCTGGTCGTCGGCTCCGTCACCCGGATCACCGAGAGCCGGGTGGTCGGCCAGGTGATCCGGCGGATGCCGCCGTCCAGCCAGACCGTGGGCCGGTTGACCTGGAAGTCGTAGTAGTCCTCCGCGTCCAGCGCGGCGAACACCTTGCCGTTCCAGGTCTCGTCGAGGTGTGCCAGAGCCGCGGAGGCGGCGTCGCCCGCGTCGTTCCAGCCCTCGAAGGCGCAGACCATCACCGGGTCGATCAACTCGGGAACATCTTCCAGCTCGATCACCCAGCGTCTCCCTCCGGTCGGCGGTCGGACCTGCGCCGCCCCGGCTGGCCTGCCGGGGCGCCGACGGGCCGGCTGCCGACTGTCGAACCTCTCGTCTCCCATGGAACGCCTCGCTCCATGGTCCCTACCTGCCCAGCCTACGGGCTTTGATGCGCACCGCGGCCGGGCACCGGGACAGTCTGGGGGAGCGGACCGCCGGGATCCACCGGATATCGGCGGCGCCGGAGCTGACGGTCCGTCAGGCGTTCACCAGGGGCGGAGCGTGTTCGACCGGCGACGCGCTGTGCCCGCCGCCGCCCGGCGCACGGGCCCGCCGGGCGCGCTACTCCGGGTCCACCCAGCCGTCGCGGTACGCCGTCCAGTGCTCGGGCAACGCGGCGAAGTCCACGTACAGCGCGACGCCGAAGCCGGCCCGCCGCCGGTCCTCCCGGCCCAGGCCCAGCCGGACGCCCCGGACGGCGGCCCGGACGGTCTCGGCGTCGCCCCAGTGCCCCCACTTGTCGTCCCAGAAGAACGGCAGGCCCATCAGCAGGTCCACGTCGGCCGGGGTGGCCCGCAGGGCGAGTTCGGTCTGCCGGGCGACGTAGCCGCCGTACA
This sequence comes from Kitasatospora sp. NPDC057518, assembly GCF_042802075.1. Taxonomy (NCBI): domain Bacteria; kingdom Bacillati; phylum Actinomycetota; class Actinomycetes; order Kitasatosporales; family Streptomycetaceae; genus Kitasatospora; species Kitasatospora sp. NPDC057518. The sequence continues at coordinate 23,168 of NZ_JBHVEU010000069.1, read as the reverse complement.
GCGGCTCGGTGGGCATCGAGGTGTCGTAGCTCATCACCGCGATCTGGTCGACCCGGCGGGCGGTCTCGGTGAAGTACGCCTGGTCCCACCACTTGCCGTGGTCGGTGAGCAGGATCCCGGCCGTGTGCAGGCCGGGGACCGGGTCGATCTGCGGGGCCGCCACCGACAGTTTGGCGCCGCGCCCCGCGGTGACCGGGCGGACCTGGTCGAGCAGGGCCAGCCAGCCCGCCGAACCCGGGCGGATCGGCTCCATGTCGAAGTGCACCCCGTCGAAGCCGAGGTCCAGCACCTGGCGGGCGGAGGCGGTGACCCGGTCCCGGGTCGGGCCGTCCTCCAGGTCCAGGGCGTCCTTCTCCGGCTTGACCTCGTCGCCCAGCCAGCCCTGCAGCCGTACGCCGGGCAGCTCCCGGTGCACGGTGTCGGTGAACCAGCGGCCCCGGGGGTGGACGGCGGGCGGCAGCGAGCCGTCGTGCTCCAGCGGGCCGGTGTGCACGTAGAGGTCCCGGATGCCGGTGCCGGCCAGTAGCCGGCCCAGCGCGGCCACGTCGGCCTCGGTCCTGCGGCCGTCCACCCAGGCGTGGCCGAGCCAGAGCGCGTCCCGGCCCCGGGTACGGGCGTCGGCGGCGGGCTCGCCGGTGTAGTGCAGCCGGAACAGCACGAACACCGAGCCCAGCGCGGTGGCCGGCACGGCCGCCACCAGCACCAGGGCCAGCAGTGACCGGCGCCACCACGACCACGCCCGCCAGCGGTCGCGCAGCACGCGGAACGGGGCCGTCAGGGCCCGACCGGCTCGCTGCGCGGAGGTCCCGAATCGGGCCACGCGCTTGCTCCCCCCTTGCGGTCGAACGCTCAGGATACGGAATGGAACGGCGGGCCGACCCGTGGGCCGGATACCCTGGCCACGTGCGGGCCCGAGCAAGCGGGTCCGCAAAGCCGACAGCCGTCGCACCAGGGAGAAGCCCATGGCCACAGCAGCCACCCCGTCCATCACTCAGCAGAACCGTGCGAACGCGCTGCGTGAAGCGCTCGCCACCCGGGTGGTGGTCGCCGACGGTGCCATGGGCACCATGCTCCAGGCGCAGGACCCGACGCTGGAGGACTTCCAGAACCTCGAAGGCTGCAACGAGGTCCTCAACACCACCCGCCCGGACATCGTCCGGTCCGTCCACGAGGCCTACTTCGCGGTCGGCGTGGACTGCGTGGAGACCAACACCTTCGGCGCCAACTTCAGCGCCCTCGGCGAGTACGAGATCGCCGAGCGGATCTTCGAGCTCTCCGAGTCCGGCGCCCGGATCGCCCGCGAGGCGGCCGACGCCCACGCCGCCGCCGACGGCCGCACCCGCTGGGTGCTCGGCTCGATCGGCCCCGGCACCAAGCTGCCGACGCTCGGCCACGCCCCGTACGAGACGCTGCGCGACGGGTTCCAGCAGAACGCGGCCGGCCTGATCGCCGGCGGCGCCGACGCGCTGCTGGTCGAGACCAGCCAGGACCTGCTGCAGACCAAGGCCGCCATCCTGGGCTCCAAGCGGGCCCTGGCCGAGGCCGGCCTGGACCTGCCGGTGCTGGTGCAGGTGACGGTGGAGACCACCGGCACCATGCTGCTCGGCTCGGAGATCGGCGCCGCGCTCACCGCGCTGGAGCCGCTGGGCGTCGACTACATCGGCCTCAACTGCGCCACCGGCCCGGCCGAGATGAGCGAGCACCTGCGCTACCTGGCCAAGAACGCCCGGATCGGCCTGTCCTGCATGCCGAACGCGGGCCTGCCGGTGCTCGGCAAGGACGGCGCCCACTACCCGCTCTCCCCGGCCGAACTGGCCGACGCCCACGACGTGTTCACCCGCGAGTACGGCCTCTCGCTGGTCGGCGGCTGCTGCGGCACCACCCCCGAGCACCTGCGCCAGGTGGTCGAGCGGGTCCAGGGCCGCCCGATCGCCCCGCGCGACCCCCGCCCCGAGCCCTCGGCGGCCTCGCTGTACCAGGCCGTGCCGTTCCGCCAGGACACCTCGTACCTGGCGATCGGCGAGCGCACCAACGCCAACGGCTCGAAGAAGTTCCGCGAGTCGATGCTGGCCGGCGACTGGCAGGCCTGCGTGGAGATCGCCCGCGACCAGATCCGGGACGGCTCCCACCTGCTGGACCTCTGCGTGGACTACGTCGGCCGCGACGGCGTCGCCGACATGAAGGAGATCGCCGGCCGGCTGGCCACCGCCTCCACCCTGCCGATCGTGCTGGACTCCACCGAGCCGCAGGTGCTGCGGGCCGGCCTGGAGGCGCTCGGCGGCCGCGCGGTGCTCAACTCGGTCAACTACGAGGACGGCAACGCCCCGGACTCGCGCTTCGGCCGGATCGCCTCGCTGGCCCGCGAGCACGGCGCCGGCCTGATCGCGCTGACCATCGACGAGGAGGGCCAGGCCCGCACCGCGGACAAGAAGGTCGAGATCGCCGAGCGGCTGATCGCCGAGCTCACCGCCGACTACGGCGTCGACGAGGGCTCGATCCTGGTCGACTGCCTCACCTTCACCCTGGCCACCGGCCAGGAGGAGTCCCGCCGGGACGGCATCGAGACCATCGAGGCGATCCGCGAGCTCAAGCGCCGCCGCCCGGCCGTGCAGACCACGCTGGGCCTGTCCAACATCTCCTTCGGCCTCAACCCGGCCGCCCGGGTGGTGCTGAACTCGGTCTTCCTGCACGAGTGCGTGGAGGCCGGCCTGGACTCGGCGATCGTGCACGCCTCCAAGATCCTGCCGATCTCCCGGATCCCCGAGGACCAGCGCGAGGCCGCCCTCGACCTGGTCTACGACCGCCGCCGGGACGGCTACGACCCGCTGCAGCACCTGCTGGAGCTGTTCGACGGCGTCTCCTCGGCCTCGGTCAAGGCGTCCAAGGCGGAGGAGCTGGCCGCGCTGCCGCTGGACGAGCGCCTCCAGCGCCGGATCATCGACGGCGAGCGCAAGGGCCTGGAGGCCGACCTGGACGAGGCGCTGGCCGGTCGGCCCGCACTGGAGATCATCAACGACACCCTGCTGTCCGGCATGAAGGTGGTCGGCGAGCTCTTCGGCTCCGGCCAGATGCAGCTGCCCTTCGTGCTCCAGTCCGCCGAGGTGATGAAGACCGCGGTGGCCCACCTGGAGCCGCACATGGAGAAGTCCGACAGCGAGGGCAAGGGCACCATCGTGCTGGCCACCGTCAAGGGCGACGTCCACGACATCGGCAAGAACCTGGTCGACATCATCCTGTCCAACAACGGCTACAACGTGGTCAACCTGGGCATCAAGCAGCCGGTCTCGGCGATCCTGGACGCCGCGCAGGAGCACAACGCGGACGTCATCGGGATGTCCGGCCTGCTGGTGAAGTCCACCGTGATCATGAAGGAGAACCTGGAGGAGCTGAACCAGCGCAAGCTGGCCGCGAGCTTCCCGGTGATCCTCGGCGGCGCCGCGCTCACCCGGGCCTACGTCGAGCAGGACCTGCACGAGATCTACGAGGGCGAGGTCCGCTACGCCCGGGACGCCTTCGAGGGCCTGCGGCTGATGGACGCGCTGATCGCGGTCAAGCGCGGCGTGCCCGGCGCGGCCCTGCCGGAGCTCAAGCAGCGCCGGCACGCCCGGGTCGAGGTGGAGGAGCCGGAGCCCGAGGTCAACCTCGGCCAGATCCGCTCCGACGTCGCCGTCGACAACGCCGTGCCCGTCCCGCCGTTCTGGGGCGACCGGATCGTCAAGGGCATCCCGTTCGCGGACTACGCCTCCTGGCTGGACGAGGACGCGCTGTTCAAGGGCCAGTGGGGCCTGAAAGCCTCCCGGGCCGGCGACGGGCCGTCCTACGAGGAGCTGGTGGAGACCGAGGGCCGGCCGCGGCTGCGGGCCTGGCTGGACCGCCTGCAGACCGAGGGCTGGCTGGAGGCCGCCGTGGTCTACGGCTACTACCCGGCCAACTCCAAGGGCGACGACCTGATCGTCTTCCACGAGGACGGCACCGAGCGCACCCGCTTCACCTTCCCGCGCCAGCGGCGCGGGCGCCGGCTCTGCCTGGCCGACTTCTTCCGCCCGGAGGAGTCCGGGGTGCGGGACGTGGTGGGCCTCCAGGTGGTCACCATGGGCAACCGGATCTCCGAGGCGGCCAACGAGCTGTTCGCCGAGAACTCCTACCGGGACTACCTGGAGCTGCACGGCCTCTCGGTGCAGCTGGCCGAGGCGCTGGCCGAGTTCTGGCACGCGCGGGTCCGCTACGAGCTGGGCTTCTCCGGCGAGGACCCGCAGGACGTCAAGGACATGTTCGCGCTCAAGTACCGCGGCGCCCGCTTCTCGCTCGGCTACGGGGCCTGCCCCGAGCTGGAGGACCGGGCCAAGATCGCCGAGCTGCTGAAGCCGGAGCGGATCGGCGTGGTGCTCTCCGAGGAGTTCCAGCTCCACCCGGAGCAGTCCACCGACGCGATCGTGATCCACCACCCGGAGGCGAAGTACTTCAACGCCCGGTAACCCCCGGTTCCCGCCGCATTCGCTCTTTCCGGACGAAGCGGGCGTATCCTTGATGATCCTGAACGGGCCGGTCCGCTCACCTGCGGGCCGGCCCGTGCCTTCCCCGGGGCCGCCCGGGCCTGCCGGAAGGACCCCCGCCATGACCACCAGCCCCACTGCCACGCGCATCCTCGACCACGGGGACGACCGCGGGCTCCAGGCGGTGCTGCTGGACATGGACGGGACGCTGGTGGACACCGAGGACTTCTGGTGGCAGGCCGAGGCCTCGCTCTTCGCCGAGCTGGGCCACGAGCTGGACGAGGCGGACCGCGCCCACGTGGTCGGCGGTCCGATGGCCAGGGTGATGGAGTACCTGGTCGCCCGGACCGGTGCGGACATCGCGCCGGCGGACCTCGGCGTGCTGGTCAACCAGCGCTTCGTCGACCTGCTGGCGGGCGGCGTGCCGCTCATGCCGGGCGCCGAGCGGCTGCTCAACACCCTTGCCGCGCACGGCATCCCGGCCGCCCTGGTGTCCGCCTCGCACCGGCACGTGATCGACATCGTGCTGCGCTCGCTGGGCGCCCACCACTTCGCCTTCAGCATCGGCGGGGACGAGGTGCCGCGCACCAAGCCGTTCCCGGACCCGTACCTGGAGGCGGCCCGGCGGCTGGGCGCGGAGCCGGCCCGCTGCGTGGTCGTCGAGGACACCCCGACCGGGGTGCGGGCGGGCGAGGCGGCCGGCTGCCCGGTGATCGCGGTGCCCTCGGTGGCGCCGGTCGAGCCGGCTCCGGGGCGGCTGGTGGTGTCCTCGCTGGAGCAGGTCGACCTCGACCTGCTGCGCTCCCTGGTCGCCTCGCGGGTGTGATTGTCGTCTCATTGCGAGACGGCTCTACTCGCCGGTACGAGGCCCGGCGAGCCCCCGGACCGGCGCTGCCGGGGGAGAAAACGGTCATTGGCTGACAACTCGTCGGGCGCGCGGTGATGCCCTCAACGACCGTGTCCCAAACGTCATCTGCACGGGTACCGGTCGTGCGTGTTCGATATGGCACGCTACTCCAGTTCGTGCCACCCAGAAGGACGCGCCTCGTGAAGACTTCAGCTGAACGCCTGGCAGTACTCGGTTGCGCCGGCCTGGTCGCCGTGTCGGTGGCGGGCTGCGGATCGGTGACCGACGTGGTCAAGGGGGACAGCGGCAAGTCCATCACCATGGGCACCAGCCAGCTGACCGGTGTCCTGGACCCGGCCGCCGCCTACGACTCCGGCTCCTGGCTGCTGCTGCGCAACACCTTCCAGTCGCTGCTCACCTTCCAGGCCGCCGCCAGCGCGCCCTCCCCGGACGCCGCGCAGTCCTGCGAGTTCACCAGCGCCGAGGCCACCGAGTACCACTGCACCCTGAAGCCCGGTCTGAAGTTCTCCAACGGGCACCCGATGACGGCCCAGGACGTGGTCTTCTCGATCGAGCGCACCAAGAAGATCAACGACCAGAACGGCCCGGTCGAACTGCTGGACTCGATCAAGTCCGTCGAGGCCAAGGGCGACAACGAGGTGCTCTTCCACCTCTCCGCGCCCGACGCCACCCTGCCCGCCAAGCTGGCGAGCCCGGCCGGCGCCATCGTGGACCACCAGGTCTACCCCGCCGACAAGGTCGTCCCCAACGACAAGCTGATCGGCTCCGGCCCGTACCGCATCGACTCGGTCGAGAACCTGAACGGCGGCAAGCAGCTGGGCAAGGTCGTGCTGTCGGCCAACGACAAGTACGGCGGCGAGGCCAAGCTCCGGAACAGCAAGTTCACCGTGCGGTACTTCGACAAGGCCGAGGACCTGAAGACCGCGCTGGACAAGAGCGAGATCGACCTCACCGACAACAGCCTGGAGCCGAACACCGCCGCCCAGGTCCGCTCCGACCAGCAGGGCGGCAAGGCCGACCTCCAGGTGACCGAGGGCGACAGCAACGACACCCGTTCGCTGGTCCTCAACACCAAGGACCCGCTGATGAGCAACGTCGCGGTCCGCCAGGCCGTCGCCCAGATGATGGACCGCAAGGCGCTGGCCCGCGACGTCTTCGCCCGCACCGTCCAGGCGCTCTACTCCATGGTCCCGGCCGGCCTGCCCGGCCACACCACGGCCTTCTTCGACCGCTACGGCGACCAGGACGTGAACAAGGCCAAGAAGATCCTGGCCGACGCCAAGGTCCAGACCCCGGTCAAGTTCACGCTGACCTGGTCCCGTTCGCGGGCCGGCAGCAACGAGGCCGAGACGCTGAAGAAGCAGCTGGAGACCGGCGGCCTGTTCCAGGTGACGCTCGCCCAGGAGCCGGACTGGGACTCGTACCGCAAGGGCTGGGCCGAGAGCAAGTACCAGGCGTACATCATCGGTTGGTTCGCCGACTACCCGGACCCGGACAACTACCTCGCCCCGCTGCTGATCAACGGCGGTGCGTACCACCACGGTTGGGACGACCCGCGGATCAGCGGCCGGCTGGTGCCGGAGGGCCTCAAGCAGACCGACCGCAGCGCCGCGGCCGGCACCTACGCGCAGATACAGCAGATCGAGGCCGAGAACGTGCCGCTGATCCCGCTGTACCAGAACAAGTCCTTCTTCGCGGCCCGCTCGTACGTCACCGGCGTCGAGTCCACCGTCGACACCACCGGCTACTTCCGTTTCTGGGAGATCAGCCGGACCAACAAGTAGCGCCCGCAGGACGGCGGCCCGCCCGCTTCCCCGTCGGTACGGGGGAGCAGGCGGGCCGCCGTGACGTTTCTGCCGCCCTGGGGCCGCTAGCGGCCCGCTACAGGGCGCCCGGGCGCACCAGCCCGCTCTCGTAGGCGTACACCGCCGCCTGCACCCGGTCGCGCAGCTGGAGCTTGGTCAGCACATGGCCCACGTGGGTCTTGACGGTGGTCTCGCTGACGAACAGCTCGGCCGCGATCTCCGCGTTCGACAGCCCGCGCGCCACCAGCTTCAGCACCTCCAGCTCACGCTCGGTCAGCGCGCCCAGCGCCTGCGGCGGCGCCTCGTCGCCCGAGGGCAGCTTGGTGGCGTACATGTCCAGCAGCCGGCGGGTGATGCTCGGCGCCAGCATCGCCGCGCCGTCCGCGACCACCCGGATCGCCTGCACCAGCTCCTCGGCCGGGACGTCCTTCAGCAGGAAGCCGCTGGCGCCCGCGCGCAGCGCCTCCACCACGTACTCGTCCAGGTCGAAGGTGGTCAGCACCAGCACCTTGGCCGGGCCGTCGCGCCCCGGGCCGGCGATCCGGCGGGTCGCCTCGACGCCGTCCATCCTGGGCATCCGGATGTCCATCAGCACCACGTCGGGCTGCAGCGCCCGCACCTGGTCCAGCGCCTGCTGGCCGTCGCCGGCCTCGCCGACCACCACCAGGTCGGACTCGGCCTCCAGAATCATCCGGAAACCGGTGCGCAGCAGCGGCTGGTCGTCGACCAGCAGCACTCGGATCGTCACCTAGGACTCCTTGCTCATCGGATCCCCCGTGGGATCGCTTTCATCCGACGTACGGGCCAGCGGCAGCGGGTACGGCGGCGGGGTGCCGCCGAACTCCGGGCAGCTGGCCTGGTGGTCGCACCAGTCGCAGAGGCGGTTGCGGGTCGCCGGGAAGTCCCCGGTGGCCACCGCGTGGCCGATCCGCTCCCACAGCGCCCGGAGCTTGCGCTCCACCGCGAGCAGGTCCGCCTCGTCCGGGTCGTAGCTGACCACGTCCCCGCCCCCGCCGAGGTAGACCAGCTGGAGGCGCTTGGGGAGCACGCCCTTCCAGCGCCACACCACCAGGGCGTAGAACTTCATCTGGAACATCGCCTTGCCCTCGAAGTCCCGCGAGGGCGCCCGGCCGGTCTTGTAGTCCACCAGCCGGACCTCGCCGGTCGGGGCGACGTCCACCCGGTCGATGTAGCCGCGCAGCAGCAGCCCCGAGTCCAGGGCCGTCTCCACGTAGAGCTCCCGCTCCACCGGGTGCAGCCGGGTCGGGTCCTCCAGCCGGAACCACTGGCCGACCAGCTTCTCGGCGTCCGCCAGCCAGCGGGTGAGCGCCGCACCGTCCGGGTCGTCCGGGAACAGCGAGCCCAGCTCCGGGCGCTCGCCCAGCAGCCGCTCCCACTGCGGGCGCAGCAGGCCCAGCGCCCGGTCCGGGGTCCGCTCGGCCGCCGGGCTGTCGAACAGCCGCTCCAGCACCGCGTGCACCAGCGTGCCCCGGGTCGCCGCCGAGCTCGGCGGCTCGGGCAGCCGGTCGATCACCCGCAGCCGGTACAGCAGGGGACAGGTGAGGAAGTCCCCCGCTCGGGACGGGGAGAGCCCGGTCGGGGGTGCCGCCGGGCGCCCGGCGGCACTGCTGGTCTGGGTGTGCTGCATGGCTACGACCCTATTGCCCTTTGCTGTCATCCCGCTGCCACGGTGCTGCCACAGCCGCCGGTGAGTGGGTATGAAGGCAGAAGGAGGGCCGCGCAGCGCCGGGGGGCCGCGATCACGTAGCGTGGGCGCACCGGGCACGACGGGGGAGACGACCGAAGGGATCACGGTGAGCGACAGCAGGGGGCAGCAGCCCTCCGAACAGCCACCGCAGGCGGGCGACGGGCGCCCGGCCGCGCCGCCGCCCGAGCGCCGCGGCGGAATCCTGATGGGCCGGCCCTTCGGCGTGCCCATCTACGTCACCCCCTCCTGGTTCGTCATCGCCGCGCTGATCACCTGGGTGTTCGGCGGGCAGCTGGGCGACGTGCTGCCCGACCTCGGCGGCGCCCGCTACCTGGTCGCGTTCTTCTTCGCGGTCGCCTTCTACGCCTCCGTCCTGGTGCACGAGCTCGCCCACACGCTGGTGGCACTGCGGTACAAGCTCGGGGTGCGGCGGATCCAGCTCCAGTTCTTCGGCGGGGTCTCCGAGATCGAGAACGAGGCGGAGAGCCCCTGGCGGGAGTTCTGGCTGGCCTTCGTCGGCCCGCTGCTCTCGCTGCTGCTCGGCGGCGTGTTCTACCTCGGGGTGCGGGCGGTGGAGCTGTCCACCGTGCCCGGGGTGCTGCTCACCGGCCTGATGGTCTCCAACCTGGTGGTCGCCGCGTTCAACCTGCTGCCCGGCCTGCCGCTGGACGGCGGCCGGATGCTGCGCGCGGTCGTCTGGGCGATCACCGGCCGGCCGATGACCGGCACGGTGGCCGCCGCCTGGGTCGGCCGCGGGCTGGCCGTCGCCGTGCTGATCGGCCTGCCGCTGCTGAGCGCCGCCCGCGGGGTCGAGCGCACCACCACCGACACCCTGGTGGACGCGGTGCTGGCCGCGGTGCTCGCCGCGATCATCTGGAACGGCGCCACCGGCAGCCTGCGCAACGCCCGGCTCAAGGAGGTGCTGCCCTCCCTGCGGCTGCGCGAGCTGGCCCGGCGGGCCGTCGAGGTCACCGCCGACACCCCGCTCGGCGAGGCGCTGCGCCGCGCCCGCGAGGCCGGGGCCGGCGCGGTGATCGTGGTGGACGGCCGGGGCGAGCCGATCGCCCTGGTCCGGGAGTCCGCCGTCCGCTCGGTGCCCGAGCACCGCCGCCCCTGGGTGGCCGTCGGCCCGCTCGCCCGCGACCTCGAACCCGGGCTGCGGCTGGACGCCGACCTCGGCGGCGAGGACCTGCTGCGGGCCGTCCAGGCCACCCCGGCGGGGGAGTACCTGGTGGTCGAGCCGGACGGCCGGGTGTACGGCGTGGCCGCGCTCAGCGACATCGAGCAGCGGCTGACCGCCGCCGTCTCCGGCCGCTGATCATGGTGGTAAGGCGGAAGGCTCCGCTTCCCTTAGGATTGTCCGCATGTCCGAACCGACCGGTGCCGCCCGCCGACGCGGGCCCTTCCAGGTCGGGGACCAGGTCCAGCTGACCGACCCCAAGGGTCGCCACTACACGTTCACGCTCCAGGCCGGGAACCAGTTCCACACCCACAAGGGTGCGTTCCCGCACGACGAGCTGATCGGCGCCCCCGAAGGCACGGTCGTGCGCACCACGGGGAACGTCCCGTACCTCGCGCTGCGCCCCCTGCTCCCCGACTACGTCCTGTCCATGCCGCGCGGCGCCGCCGTGATCTACCCCAAGGACGCGGGGCAGATCCTGGCGATGGCCGACATCTTCGCCGGCGCCCGCGTCGTCGAGGCCGGCGTCGGCTCCGGCGCGCTCTCCACCTACCTGCTGCGCGCCGTCGGCGACACCGGCATGCTGGCCTCCTACGAGCGCCGGCAGGACTTCGCCGACATCGCCCAGGGCAACGTCGAGCGCTACTTCGGCGGCCCGCACCCGGCGTGGAAGCTCACCGTCGGCGACCTCCAGGACAACCTGGTCGAGACCGACGTCGACCGCGTCATCCTCGACATGCTGGCGCCCTGGGAGTGCCTGGACGTCGCCTCCAAGGCGCTCGTCCCCGGCGGCCTCATCTGCTGCTACGTGGCCACCACCACGCAGATGTCGAAGACCGTCGAGGCGCTGCGCGACCACGGCACCTTCACCGAGCCGCAGGCCTGGGAGACCATGGTCCGCACCTGGCACCTGGAGGGCCTGGCGGTCCGTCCGGACCACCGGATGATCGGCCACACCGGCTTCCTGCTCACCGCCCGCCGCCTGGCGGACGGCGTCGAGCCGCCGCTGCGCCGCCGCCGTCCGGCCAAGGGCGCGTACGGCGAGGACTACGACAACGGGACGCCCGAGCCCACCCTCCAGGAGCGCGCCGCCGCCCGCAAGGCCGCCCAGGCCACGGAGGCGGACCAGCCCGACCTGGGCTGAGCCCCGAACCCACCGACAAGGGGTGGTACGAGCACACCGCTCGTACCACCCCTTTCGCATTCCGCCGATCACGGTGTGGGACGATGCTGGCTCACGCCTTGGCTCTTGGAGCGCTGGAGGGGACGCCTGGTGGAGACCGCGGTCGGGACGACGGCGACGGTTGGACAGCAGACACCGCGGGGCCGTTCCGGGCCCGGGCACGCGCGCACCGTCCCCTGGCACTGGGCCGTCGCCCTGGCCGGCTGCGGCGCGGTGGTGGCGGCCGCGCTCGCGGCCTCCCCGGCGACCGGCACCCCGGTGCCCGCGCACGGCACCCCCCAGGCCCTCGTCGCGAGCGCCGCCCCCGACCCGGCCCGGGCCCAACTCCCGCTGGACTGCGGCCCGTTCCCGGTCAAGACGGCGCTCAGCGTGCCGGCCCGGCTCGGCGACGGACGCCCCGGCACGGTGGTCGCCGCGCACTGCGCCACCGAGACCGGCACCCCGCCGGACGCCGTCTACCTGCTCGGCTTCGGCCCGGGCGGGCGCCCCGAGGTGGTGGCCACCCTGCTCCCCGAGCGCGAGAACCTCACCGTGAGCCGGATCGCGGTGCGTTCGGACGGCGCCATCACCGGCCACGCGCAGGGGTATTCGAGCGAGGACGTGCCGCGGTTCCGGCCCGACATCTCGCTCGACCTCACCTGGACGCAGCGGAGCGGCGGCTGGGAACGCTCCCAGACCGCCGCCCCGCTCCACCAGGCCTGAGCCCGGCCCGTCCTAGTCCGCGTCGGGGCCGTACACCTCGACCCGGTCGGCGACCCGGCGCACGTGGATGCAGTCGCCGGGGCACTCCTTCGCCGAGTCCACCACGTCCTGAAGGATCGTCAGCGGCACCGGGGCGCTCTCCCCGGGCTGCTGGCGCAGCTCGTCGTCCGGCCCCTTCACGTAGGCCAGCCCGTCGATGTCGAGCTCGAAGACCTCGGGCGCGTACTGCACGCAGATGCCGTCACCGGTGCACAGATCCTGGTCGATCCACACCTCCAGCGCCTCGGCCGCCGCCGTCTGCTCGGTCACCGACATGGTCCCCTGCCGTTTCTGTCCCGGGTCGCCCCTATTCCTGGAGCAATCCCGCCATTCGTACAACGATCGGACCTCGACTTGTGGTCGCGATCGGATATCACTTCGCTCGACGATACATCTGGCCCGCTTTGGGTGGTGCGCGGTGGGTATCCCCCTTAGCAGAGGGGAAGCACGCTGGGGCGAAGATCGGACACGCCCGTTCCATCTTTCTTGATCTAGGGGTTTACGGACCCCTGGTCCCAGGTAGGGTCTGGAAGCGTCCAGCTCCCCGGAGGAGGTGAGGACCGTGGCAGCCCACGATGACGACTACAACCGCAGCACCGGCAGGCCCGCTCGTGGTTCCGACGAGGCCGCTCAGGTCTCGTACCTTGAGCAGGAAATCGCCGTGCTGCGCCGCAAGCTCGCCGACTCGCCGCGCAATTCGAGGATCCTCGAAGAGCGGATCGTCGAGCTCCAGACCAACCTGGCGGGCGTGACCGCCCAGAACGAACGGCTCGCCTCCACCCTGCGAGAGGCCCGCGACCAGATCGTGGCCCTCAAGGAGGAAGTGGACCGGCTGGCACAGCCCCCGGCCGGCTTCGGCACCTTCCTCGACGCGAACGAGGACGGCACCGCGGACATCTTCACCGGCGGGCGCAAGCTCCGCGTGAACGTCAGCCCGAGCGTCGCCCTCGACGAGGTGCGGCGCGGCCAGGAAGTGATGCTCAACGAGGCCCTCAACATCGTGGACGCGATGGCCTTCGAGAACATCGGCGAGATCGTCACCCTCAAGGAGCTCCTGGAGGACGGCGAGCGCGCCCTGGTGCTGGGGCACACCGACGAGGAGCGGGTGGTGCGCCTCGCCGAACCGCTGCGCGGGCTGACCATCCGGTCCGGGGACGCCCTGCTGCTGGAGCCCCGCTCCGGCTACGTCTTCGAGGTCGTCCCGAAGTCCGAGGTCGAGGAGCTGGTCCTCGAGGAGGTCCCGGACATCGACTACCGCCAGATCGGCGGCCTGAGCAACCAGATCGAGCTGATCCGCGACGCGGTCGAGCTGCCGTACCTGCACGCCGACCTCTTCAAGGAGTACGAGCTGCGCCCGCCCAAGGGCGTGCTGCTCTACGGCCCGCCCGGCTGCGGCAAGACGCTGATCGCCAAGGCGGTCGCCAACTCGCTGGCGAAGAAGGTGGCCGAGGTCACCGGACGCCCCCAGGGGAAGAGCTACTTCCTCAACATCAAGGGCCCCGAGCTGCTCAACAAGTACGTGGGCGAGACCGAGCGGCAGATCCGCCTGGTGTTCCAGCGGGCCCGGGAGAAGGCGGGCGAGGGCACGCCCGTCATCGTCTTCTTCGACGAGATGGAGTCGCTGTTCCGCACCCGCGGTTCCGGCGTCAGCTCGGACGTGGAGAACACCATCGTCCCGCAGCTGCTCGCCGAGATCGACGGCGTGGAGGGCCTGGAGAACGTCATCGTCATCGGCGCCTCGAACCGCGAGGACATGATCGACCCGGCGATCCTGCGGCCCGGCCGCCTGGACGTCAAGATCAAGATCGAGCGCCCGGACGCCGAGGCCGCGAAGGACATCTTCTCCAAGTACCTCAAGGACTCGCTGCCGTTCCACCCGGACGACCTCAAGGAGCACGAGGGCTCCGTCGAGGCCACGGTGGTCGCGATGATCCAGTCGGTGGTGGAGCGGATGTACTCCGAGACCGAGGAGAACCGCTTCCTGGAGGTCACCTACGCCAACGGTGACAAGGAGGTCCTGTACTTCAAGGACTTCAACTCCGGCGCGATGATCCAGAACATCGTCGACCGCGCGAAGAAGATGGCCATCAAGGACTTCCTCGACCACGGTCAGCGGGGCCTGCGCGTCTCCCACCTGCTCGCCGCCTGCGTCGACGAGTTCAAGGAGAACGAGGACCTCCCGAACACCACCAACCCGGACGACTGGGCCCGCATCTCCGGCAAGAAGGGCGAGCGGATCGTCTTCATCCGCACGCTGGTCACCGGCAAGCAGGGCGCCGAGTCCGGCCGCTCGATCGACACTGTCGCCAACACGGGGCAGTACCTGTAAGCACGCGGTTGTCCGGGCCGGCAGCGGTCCCCGGAGCTGTACGCACACCGTCCGGCTGTGGCGCCTCGCGGCCCCGCAGCCGGACGGCGCGTCTCCGGGCCCGCCGTTCGGCGCCGGGTTCTAGGCTCGACCCACCGTGCGCGGGCAGAGGCCCGGCACCGGTGTTGTTCGGCGGTACGTCAGAGTGCTCCGCCCGTCGGGGGCGGTGCACCGGGCAAGGAGGGCCGCATGACCGTACGGCGCGTGATGGGCATCGAGACGGAGTACGGGATCTCCGTGCCCGGGCACCCCAACGCCAACGCCATGCTCACCTCGTCCCAGATCGTCAACGCGTACGCGGCGGCGATGCACCGGGCACGGCGGGCCCGCTGGGACTTCGAGGAGGAGAATCCGCTGCGCGACGCACGGGGGTTCGACCTGGCCCGCGAGGTCGCGGACGCCAGCCAGCTGACCGACGAGGACATCGGCCTCGCCAACGTCATCCTCACCAACGGGGCCCGGTTCTACGTGGACCACGCGCACCCCGAGTACAGCTCGCCCGAGGTGACCAACCCGCGCGACGCCGTGCTCTGGGACAAGGCCGGCGAGCGGATCATGGCCGCCGCCGCGCAGCGCGCGCTGGAACTGCCCAACGGGCAGACCATCCACCTGTACAAGAACAACACCGACAACAAGGGCGCCTCCTACGGCACCCACGAGAACTACCTGATGAAGCGGGCGACACCGTTCGCCGACATCGTCCGCCACCTCACCCCGTTCTTCGTCTCCCGCCAGGTGGTCGCCGGCGCCGGCCGGGTCGGCATCGGCCAGGACGGCTCGGCGCACGGCTTCCAGCTCAGCCAGCGGGCGGACTACTTCGAGGTCGAGGTGGGTCTGGAGACGACGCTCAAGCGCCCGATCATCAACACCCGGGACGAACCCCACGCCGACGCCGAGAAGTACCGCCGGCTGCACGTGATCATCGGCGACGCCAACCTCTCCGAGATCTCCACCTACCTCAAGCTGGGCACCACCGCGCTGGTGCTGTCGATGATCGAGGACTCGTTCATCGCCGCCGACCTCGCCGTCGACCAGCCGGTGCGCACCCTGCACCGGGTCTCCCACGACCCGACGCTCAAGCACCTGATCACCCTGCGCAACGGGCGCAAGCTCACCGCCGTCCAGCTCCAGCTCGAGTACTTCGAGCTCGCCCGCAAGTACGTCGAGGACCGCTTCGGCACCGACGCGGACGAGCAGACGGTGGACGTGCTGACCCGCTGGGAGGACGTCCTCGGCCGGCTGGAGCGCGACCCGATGTCGCTGTCCCGGCAGCTGGACTGGGTCGCCAAGCGGGAGATCCTGGAGGGCTACCGCAGCCGGGACGCCCTGGAGTGGGACAACCCGCGGCTGCACCTGGTCGACCTCCAGTACAGCGACGTACGGCCGGAGAAGGGCCTCTACAACCGCCTGGTGGCCCGCGGGCGGTTCGAGCGGCTGCTCACCGAGGGCGAGGTCGAGCGGGCCGTCTCCAAGCCGCCGGACGACACCCGGGCGTACTTCCGCGGGCGCTGCCTGGAGCAGTACGCGGAGCACGTCGCGGCGGCCTCCTGGGACTCGGTGATCTTCGACCTGCCCGGCCGGGACTCGCTGCAGCGCGTGCCCACCCTGGAACCGCTGCGCGGGACCCGCAACCACGTCAAGGAGCTGCTGGACCGCTGCCGCACGGCCGAGGACCTGCTCCGGGTGCTGTCCGGCGGGTAACTTTTCGATCACCATGGGTGAACGTCCGCCGAATGGGAATCATCCGGGGTGGCAGCGGGTGTTGGACAGGAAGCGCCACCGGCAAACCGGGAGCGGCAGTCGCACCTTGTGTATAGGGTCGGTGCAGCAAGCAACGACCCAACCGTGCCAGACGAATCGAGCGGGGTGAGGGAAATGGCGAGCAAGGACACCGGCGGCGGCCAGCAGCGGGCGAACCGCTCCTCCGAGGAGGTCGAGGAGCAGGCCGCGGAAAGCCAGAATTCCGAGGACCTCAAGGAGCGCCAGGAAAAGCTGAGCGACGACGTCGACGCGGTTCTGGACGAAATCGACGAGGTCCTCGAGTCGAATGCCGAGGATTTCGTTCGCGGATTCGTCCAGAAGGGCGGGCAATAGCCCGGTCCGGGCATTCCGAATTCACGGTCGCGACCGATCGGGGCGGCCGGGCGGCGAACACCGCCCGGCCGTCCGGCACCGGCCCCTCCACCCGTGGACAGTGATCGTCGGGCGGGTAGGGTGCGGGCAGCGCGCGCTTCAAGCTACCTGGAAGGAATCGTGTGGAAGCCAACACTCGTGGCACCGGGCGTCTACCGGCTGCCTTCCTGACCCCGGGGTCGTCCTCGTTCCTCGACTTCCTTGCCGAGCACAAGCCGGAGATGGTCCCCGGGCTCCGGGGGCTCCCCGAGGGCGTCGTGGTCGAGGCCCCGCACGGGACCACGCTGGTGGCCGCGATCTTCGACGGCGGCGTCGTGATCGCGGGTGACCGCCGGGCGACGATGGGCAACGTGATCGCCCAGCGGGACATGGAGAAGGTCTTCCCGGCCGACGAGTACAGCGCGGTCGGCATCGCCGGCACCGCCGGCCTCGCGGTCGAGATGGTCCGGCTGTTCCAGCTGGAGCTGGAGCACTACGAGAAGATCGAGGGCGCCACCCTCTCCCTGGAGGGCAAGGCCAACCGGCTCACCACCATGATCCGGGGCAACCTGGGCATGGCGATGCAGGGCCTCGCGGTGGTGCCGCTGTTCGCCGGCTACGACCTGGACCTCGGCCGCGGCCGGATCTTCAACTACGACGTCACCGGCGGGCGGTCCGAGGAGCGCGGCTTCGCCGCCACCGGCTCGGGCTCGGTCTTCGCCCGCGGCTCGCTGAAGAAGCTCTACCGCGACGGCCTGACGGCCGACCAGGCCGCCACCCTGGTCGTCCAGGCCCTGTACGACGCGGCGGACGACGACTCCGCCACCGGCGGCCCGGACCTCGCCCGGAAGATCTTCCCGATCGTCTCGCTGATCACCGAGGACGGCTTCCGCCGGCTCACCGACGCGGAGGTGACGGAGATCGTCGTCGCCATCACCGACGAGCGCCTGGACCGGCCCAACGGCCCGCAGGCCCCGCTGATCTAGGGGGTGTCTTGTGGATCTTGTCGGATCAGGCCGCGGCGTCAGGGTGCGTGCATCGCAAGGCGGAGGAGGGAGCCACTGCGGAGCATTGGCGACCGACGACAACGCCGCGAGGTGCGTGCCCTGGCGTCGCGGACCCGGCTAAGTTCCACAAGACACCCCCACGCCATCACCTCACAGAAAGGGGACGACCGCCGGTGTCGACACCGTTCTACGTCTCGCCCCAGCAGGCCATGGCGGACCGCGCGGAGTACGCCCGCAAGGGCATCGCGCGCGGCCGCAGCGTGGTCGTGCTCACCTACGCCGACGGCATCGTCTTCGTCGCGGAGAACACCTCCAGGGCGCTCCACAAGGTCTCCGAGATCTACGACAAGATCGCCTTCGCGGCGGTCGGCCGCTACAACGAGTTCGAGAACCTGCGCATCGGCGGCGTCCGCTACGCCGACCTGCGCGGCTACTCCTACGACCGGGCCGACGTCACGGCCCGCGGCCTGGCCAACGTGTACGCCCAGACCCTGGGCACCATCTTCTCCTCGGTCGGCGAGAAGCCGTACGAGGTCGAGCTGATCGTGGCCGAGGTCGGCCGCACCCCCGACAACGACCAGATCTACCGGCTCACGCCGGACGGTTCGGTCGTGGACGAGAAGAACTACGTGGTGGTCGGCGGCAACGCCGACTCGATCGGCAACTACCTGGGCCAGCGCCACCGCGCCGGCATCGGCCTCACCGAGGCGGTGAAGCTCGCCGTGGACTCGCTCGCCCGCGACCCCAACGGCGGCAGCCCGCGCGGCCTCACGCCGGAGCAGCTGGAGGTGGCGGTCCTCGACCGCCAGCGGTTCCAGCAGCGCAAGTTCAAGCGGATCCTGGGCAACCAGCTGGGCCGGCTGCTCGACGGGGACCAGTCCGCGGAAGCGGACGACGAGGACAACCCGGCGGACGGCACGCCGGTGTAGCAGTGCCTGTGGAGTCCCGGACGGCGGCCCCGCCGCCGTCGTCCGGGACTCCGGTGCCCCTGCGGCGGCCCAGTCGTCGTGGAGGCGGTTTCGGACAGCTCCGACAGAGAATGGAGTGCTCATGGACCGCCGGATTTTCGGGCTGGAGAACGAGTACGGCGTGACCTGCACGTTCCGCGGGCAGCGACGGCTGTCCCCGGACGAGGTGGCGCGGTACCTGTTCCGCCGGGTCGTCTCCTGGGGCCGCAGCAGCAACGTCTTCCTGCGCAACGGCGCCCGCCTCTACCTCGACGTCGGCTCCCACCCCGAGTACGCCACCCCCGAGTGCGACGACGTCGTCGAGCTGGTGACGCACGACAAGGCCGGTGAGCGCATCCTCGAGGGGCTCCTGGTGGACGCCGAGCGCCGGCTGCACGAGGAGGGCATCGCCGGGGACGTCTACCTCTTCAAGAACAACACCGACTCGGCCGGGAACTCCTACGGCTGCCACGAGAACTACTGCGTCGCCCGGCACGGGGAGTTCTCCCGGCTGGCCGACGTGCTGATCCCGTTCCTGGTCACCCGGCAGCTGATCTGCGGCGCGGGCAAGGTGCTCCAGACCCCGCGCGGCGCGGTGTTCTGCGTCAGCCAGCGGGCCGAGCACATCTGGGAGGGCGTCAGCTCCGCCACCACCCGCTCGCGCCCGATCATCAACACCCGGGACGAGCCGCACGCGGACGCCGAACGCTACCGCCGGCTGCACGTGATCGTCGGCGACTCCAACATGTCGGAGACCACGACGCTGCTCAAGGTCGGCTCCACCGACCTGGTGCTGCGGATGATCGAGGCCGGCGTGGTGATGCGCGACCTCACCCTGGAGAACCCGATCCGGGCGATCCGCGAGGTCAGCCACGACCTCACCGGCACCCACCAGGTGCGGCTCGCCAACGGCCGGGAGGCCAGCGCGCTGGACATCCAGGAGGAGTACTACACCAAGGCCCTGGAGTTCGCGGACCGCAAGGGCATCAACACCGGCACCGTCGCCCGGGTCCTCGACCTGTGGGGCCGCACCCTGGAGGCCGTCCGCAGCGAGCGGCTGGACGGGGTCGCCCAGGAGATCGACTGGATCATGAAGTACAAGCTCATCGAGCGCTACCGCGAGAAGCACCAGATGAGCATGTCCAACCCGCGGGTGGCGCAGATCGACCTCGCGTACCACGACATCCACCGCCGCCGCGGCCTGTTCTACCTGCTCCAGGGCAAGGGCCAGGCGCAGCGGGTGACCACCGACCTCAAGACCTTCGAGGCCAAGTCGATCCCGCCGCAGACCACCCGGGCGCGGCTGCGCGGGGACTTCATCCGGCGGGCCCAGGAGCAGCGCCGGGACTTCACGGTCGACTGGGTGCACCTGAAGCTGAACGACCAGGCGCAGCGCACGGTGCTGTGCAAGGACCCGTTCCGTTCGGTGGACGAGCGGGTGGAGAAGCTGATCGCGGGGATGTAGCCCCCGGCCGTGTGATCAAGGCGGCGACCGGCCCCGGTGGTGTCTACCGGGGCCGGACGCGTGCCGGGCATACGCTGTCCGTCGAGTCAGGAGAGCCGACTTCGACCGACAGTTAGGACCACCGTGCGCCGCACCGCCGGTTTGCTTCTCACCCTGCCGTTGCTGCTCGCGGTCGCCTGCAGCAGCTCGCCCAAGGCGGCGGGCCCGGTGACGCCGTCCGCGGCGAGCGCCGCCCCGACGGTGCCCGCGCCGGTCGGCGAGGCGTCACCGATGCCCACTCTTTCGGGTGGCGGGTTCGGCAGCAAGGCCACCATCACCATCCCCGAGGGCCAGCAGCCCGGCGGCCAGTTCGTGGTGAACACGGTCAGCGAGGGCGACCGGGCGACCGTCAACAAGGGCGACTGGGTGACGGTCAACTACACCGCCAGGGACTGGACCACCGCCAAGGACCTGCCCAGTTCGTACGACGCCAACGGCAAGCCGCAGCTCTACCAGGCCGGCAGCGGGCAGCTGGTGCCGGCGCTGGACCAGAGCGTGATCGGCAAGAAGGTGGGCAGCCGGCTGCTGGTGGTCGCCCCGCCGGCGGCGGCCTTCGGCGAGCAGGGCTCCACCCAGCTGGGCGTCAACAAGGGCGACACCGTGGTGTTCGTGCTGGACATCATGGAGAGCCTGCCGCCGGACTCCACGCTGACCGGGGCGATGGCCGAGCCGGCCGCGACGATGCCGCAGGTCAAGGACAACGGCAAGGCGCCGGCCACGATCACGATCCCGACCGGGCAGGCCGCGCCCACCGACCTCCAGCAGGCGGTGCTGATCAAGGGCGAGGGCAAGCAGGTCAAGAGCGGGCAGACCCTGGTGGTGCAGTACACCGGGGTGCTCTGGGCCAACGGCCAGCAGTTCGACGCCTCCTGGACGCACGGCGGCGCGCAGGCGGTGCAGATCGGCACCGGCAGCGTGATCGAGGGCTGGGACAAGGGCCTGGTCGGGCAGAACGTCGGCAGCCGGGTCCTGCTGGTGGTGCCGCCGGCGCTCGGCTACCAGGACAAGGCGCAGGGCTCGGTTCCGGCGAACTCGACCCTGGTCTTCGTGATCGACATTCTCGAAGCGGTCTAGGAAGTCACCGGGGGGATTCCGTACGCTTGGGCGGACGCTCGTACAACGAAGCGTCCGCCCTCATCCTGAGCTGTCATACTGCCCACGCACTGTGGCAGGCGCCGCCCGGCGCCGAGGTCCGGGGCGGGCGGTGCGACGGCAGGCCGGCGTGCCCACGCCGGGCGCAGACCTGGAAGACCTCGTGGCGAGATGGATGGGGAGTCATGACTGAGAAGACGCCGAGCCCGGGCGGGGCCGGCACCGCGGCGAACGACAGCTCCGCGGGTGACCCGGCCGCCTCTCGTCCCGGCGGTCCGGTTGGCGGGGACCGCGAGTCGATCGTCGTCCCCCCGGCGATCCTGGCGCAGCAGGCGGGCTGGGCGCAGCCCGGCGAGGCGCCGCGCGCCGCGGGCGGGACCAAGACGGACGACGCCCCGCAGATCTTCGCCTCCAACGTGCGCAAGTCCGACACGTCGGAGGCCGGGTACGACGAGAACCCGCCCGGCGTCGGCAAGCTGGGCGTGATCCTCGGCACGGTGATCGCCCTGCTGCTGGTCGGCAGCGGCGTCACGCTGTACATGGTGAACAAGGACGGCTCCAAGGACAGCGCCGCGGCCAAGCCGGACGCGGCCAAGAGCGCGCCGCCCACGCCGACCGCCGACCCGGTGCCGCCGATCAAGGACAGCGCCAAGGTGCTGCCGACGGTCGCCGGCGACTTCGGCAAGAAGGCCGACATCCAGATCCCGGGCGAGGCCTCCGACGGCTCCTTCGTGGTGAAGGTGCTCACCGAGGGCACCGGCGCCAAGGTGGAGAAGAACTCCTGGGCCTCGGTGGACTACACCGCCAAGGACTGGAACACCGGCAAGGACATCCCGAGCTCGTACGACGCCAACGGGAAGCCGCAGATCTTCCAGGCCGGGACCGACTCGCTGATCCCGGCGCTGGACCAGGCCGTGATCGGCAAGAAGGCCGGCAGCCGGCTGCTGGTGGTGGCCCCGCCGGCCGCCGCGTTCGGCGCCCAGGGCAAGGCCGACATGTCGATCGGTCCCAAGGACGACCTGGTCTTCGTGATCGACATCCGCAACGCCAACGCGCCCGACGCCGTGGTGAGCGGTACCGTCACCCCGCCGCCCGCGGACTTCCCGCAGGTCAAGGACAACGGCAAGAAGCCGGCCGAGATCACCCCGGTCGCCGGGGCGAAGGACCCGACCGAGCTGAAGTCGCACGTCCTGATCAAGGGCACCGGGCCGAAGGTGGAGAAGGGCGAGAAGGTCGTCGTCCAGTACACCGGCGCGCTGTTCTCCAGCGGCAAGGTGTTCGACTCCTCGCTCAGCAAGGGCCAGGCGTTCACCTTCCCGGTCGGCGGCGGCCAGGTCATCCAGGGCTGGGACCAGGGCCTGGAGGGCCAGACCGTCGGCAGCCGGGTCGAGCTGGTGATCCCCGCCTCGCTGGGCTACGGCGACAAGGGCCAGGGCGACATCCCGCCCGGTGCGACGCTGGTCTTCGTGGTGGACATCCTGGACGCCGGTCAGGGCTGATCCACTTTCGGGTGACAATGGTGCACGTGTGACCTTCGGGTCCGGCCGCGTGGCCGGTCCCCAACGGGCGGCGGGCGCCCGTACCGTGGTCCGGGACGAACGGACCGGGTGCGGGCGTCCGCCGCTTGGTCGTGACAGCAGAGCGAATGTGAGAAGAGGGACTGTGAGCGTCAACCTCAACGAGAAGCCCGAGATCGACTTCCCGATCGGCGACGCCCCGACGGAGCTGCAGATCCGCGACATCGTCGTGGGCGACGGCGCGGAGGCCAAGCGTGGCCAGAACGTCAGCGTCCGGTACGTCGGTGTGACCTTCGAGACCGGCGAGGAGTTCGACGCGAGCTGGAACCGGAGCCCCAACGAGTTCCGCTTCCCGCTGGGCGGCGGCCGGGTCATCAAGGGCTGGGACCAGGGCGTCGTCGGCATGAAGGTCGGCGGCCGTCGCGAGCTGACCATCCCGTCGCACCTGGCGTACGGCGCCCAGTCGCCGACCTCGGCGATCCCGCCGCACTCGACCCTGATCTTCGTGGTCGACCTGCTGGCCGTCTGAGCCCGCTCGTGCCGTGGGCCGGACCCCTCCGGGGGCCCCGCCCACGGGCGTGTGCGGGGGGGGTGTCTTATACACATCTGAAGCGGCCGACGACTGGTTGATTGTTTATATAGG
>NZ_JBHVEU010000068.1:0-26309 GCF_042802075.1 Kitasatospora sp. NPDC057518 | reverse complement strand
GGCCCGGGCCACTCACACGGCCCGGGCCGCCGCCGGTGGAACCGTCCTGCGCGCAGGTCGCGGAGCCGGCGACGGACCGAGGTGGCCCGGATGGGACTGCCCGTCGCCCGCCCCTGTCGCGCAATGCCGAAAGCTTGTCGGGAAAAGACGGTACGGCCGCCCCGCGAACCACGACAGTGGACCCATGACCACACACCGCACCGACGTCCTCGTCATCGGCGCCGGAGTCGCCGGCATCGGCGTCGCCTGCCGCCTGCGCCGGGAGCTCCCCGGCCGTGACTTCGCGATCCTGGAGCGCCGGGCCGGCATCGGCGGCACCTGGGACCTGTTCCGCTACCCGGGCGTCCGCTCGGACTCCGACATGTTCTCCTTCGGCTACCGGTTCCGCCCCTGGAACGGGACCAGGGTGCTCGCCGACGGCGAGTCGATCCGCGACTACGTGACCGCCACCGCCCGCGAGTACGGCGTCGACAAGGCGATCCACCACGGACTGCGGGTGCTGGCCGCCGACTGGTCGAGCGAGCACCAGCGGTGGACGGTGACCGCGCTGCGCGAGGCGACCGGCGAGCGGGAGACCTGGGTCTGCTCCTTCCTCGTCACCTGCACCGGCTACTACGACTACGACCGGGGCCACCTGCCCGAGTTCCCCGGCGCCGAGCGGTTCGAGGGCGTGCGGATCCACCCGCAGCACTGGCCGCGGGACTTCGACCACACCGGGAAGCGGGTCGTCGTGATCGGCAGCGGCGCGACCGCCGTCACGCTCGTCCCGGCGCTGGCCGACAGGGCGGCCCATGTGACGATGCTCCAGCGCTCGCCCTCGTACGTCTTCTCGGTGCCCTCGGTCGACCGGATCACCGCCTGGCAGCAGCGGTTCCTGCCCGGTCCGCTGGTCGCCAGGATGACCCGCCGACGCAACATCGGCCTGCAGCGCGCCCTCTTCCGGACCGCCCGGCGCTTCCCCCGCGCGACGCGCAGGATGCTGCTGGCCGGGGTGCGCCGGGCGGTCGGCCCGCGCATCGACATGACCCACTTCAGCCCGGCCTACGACCCGTGGGACGAGCGGCTGTGCGCCGTCCCCGACGGCGACCTCTTCCGGGTGCTCCGGGAGGGCCGCGCCGACGTCGTCACCGACACCGTCGAGACCTTCACCCCCACCGGCATCAGGCTCGCCTCCGGCCGGGAACTCGCCGCGGACGTCGTCGTCACCGCCACCGGCCTGAACCTCCAGGCCTTCGGCGGCGCCACGATCAGCGTCGACGGCGAACCGCGCGACCTGCACGACGTCTGCACCTACAAGAGCGTCATGCTCGAGGGCATCCCCAACCTGGCCTGGGTCTTCGGCTACACCAACGCCTCCTGGACCCTGAAGGTCGACCTCGCCGCCGCCTACCTGGTGCGCCTGCTCAGGCACCTGGACGCCACCGGCCGCACCGTCGCCGTGCCCGTCGACCACGCGGCCAACGCGACCGACGAGGGCGTGGTCGACGAGCTGACCTCGGGCTACATCCGGCGGGCGAAGGACGTCATGCCGCGCCAGGGGCGCGAGTTCCCCTGGCGGATGGTGATGGACTACCACCACGACCGGAAGGTCCTGCTGTCCGACCCGATCGAGGACGGCGTCCTCGCCTTCGGCGGGCCCGGGAGTGCGCGTCTTACCGGTCCGTGACGCCGCCCCGTGTCGACCGGCCGCGGGCCCGGTCGGACGCTAGCGTCGGCGGCATGAGAATCCTGGTCACCGGCGGTGCCGGCTTCATCGGCGCGTCCGTGGTGCGCGCCCTGGTCGCGGCCGGGCATCACGTGCGCGTCCTGGACGCCCTGCTGCCCGCGGTCCACCCGACCGGGAACCCGCCCGCGCTGCCCGCGGGTGTCGACTTCCGGCGCGGGGACGTCCGGGACGCGGAGACCGTCGAGGAGGCGCTCGCCGGGGTGGACGCGGTCTGCCACCAGGCGGCGATGGTCGGCCTGGGACTGGACCTCCAGGACGCACCACGGTACGTCGGCTGCAACGACCTCGGCACGGCGGTGGTCCTCGCCGCGATGGCGCGGACCGGCGTCCGACGGCTGGTCCTGGCCGGATCCATGGTGGTCTACGGGGAGGGGCGCTACCACTGCGCGGAGCACGGCGAGGTGGCACCGGGGCCGAGGCGGCCCGCCGACCTGGACGCCGGACGGTTCGAGCCGCCGTGCCCGGTCTGCGGCGCGCCCCTGCGGCCGGGCCTGGTCGCGGAGAGCTCACCCGCCGACCCGCGCAGCGTCTACGCGGTGACCAAGCTCGCGCAGGAACACCTCTCCGCCGCCTGGGCACGCGCCTGCGGCGGAACAGTGCTGACGCTGCGTTACCACAACGTGTACGGCCCCGGGATGCCGCGCGACACCCCGTACGCGGGGGTGGCGTCGCTGTTCCGGTCGGCCCTCGCCCGCGGCGAGGCGCCCCGGGTCTTCGAGGACGGCCGCCAGCGCCGGGACTTCGTCCACGTCGAGGACGTCGCCGCCGCCAACCTCGCGGCGCTGGCGGCCGTGGGCGACCGGCCGCCGGGCAGCGTCCGGGCGTACAACGTGGGCAGCGGCGAGGTGCGCACCATCGGTGAGATGGCGGCCGCGCTGGCCGCGGCCCACGGCGGCCCGACCCCGACGGTGACCGGCGAGTACCGGCTCGGCGACGTACGGCACGTCACCGCCGACTCGAACCGGCTGCGCGCCGAACTGGCCTGGCTGCCGCGCGTCCCGTTCGACCGGGGCATGGCGGAGTTCGCCGCCGCACCGCTGCGGGTCTGAGGTCAGCTCCGGGCGGACGGCAGGGCGATCTCGAAGCAGCAGCCGCCCGCCACGTTGTGGACGCGGGCCCGCCCGGCGTGGGCCTCGACGATGCCGCGGACGATGGCGAGGCCCAGGCCGGCACCGCTGCCGCCGGCCTCGGGCCGGTCGGACCGCCCGCCGGGATCGGCCGGCCTGGGCGTGCGGGCCTCGGTGCCACGCCAGCCGGTCTCGAAGACCCGGGTCAGGTCCTGGGCGGGGATGCCCCCGCAGCCGTCGGTGACCGAGAGCAGCACCTCGTCCGCCTCCCGCCGCGCGGAGACCGTGACCACGCCGTCCTGAGGGGTCGAGCGGATCGCGTTGACCAGCAGGTTGCCCAGGACCCGGGTGATCTCGCGGCTGTCGACCTCGACCGGTTCGGGCTCCACCTGCCGGCCTTCGAGCCGGACGCCGCGCTGCCGGGCCAGCGCGTGGGCACCGGCCAGCGCGTCGTCGACCAGGTCGTAGACGGAGACCCGGGAGAGCGAGAGGGCGAGCGTTCCGGCCTGGATGCGGGAGAGTTCGAAGAGGTCGTCCACCATCCCGGTGAGCCGCTCGACCTCGGTGCGGATCCGCCGGAGGTAGCGGTCCGGCTCCTCGGCGACACCGTCCTCCAGCGCCTCGGCCATCGCCCGCAGCCCGGCCAGCGGGGTGCGCAGGTCGTGGGAGATCCAGGCGACCAGCTCCCGCCGGGACTGTTCGAGGGCCTGTTCGCGGCCCCGGGATTCGGCGAGCCGGGCGCTGGTGGCGGACAGTTCCTCGCTCAGCTGGGCCAGTTCGCGGCCCAGCGGGTGGACGGGCGCGGTGAAGCCGGTGTCGCTGCCGACGGTCCGGGCGGCCGCCGTCAGGGCCCGGCTGCCGGCGACCACCTGTCGGCCCAGCAGGGCGGCGGTGCCCAGGGACACGACGGCGGCCATGGCGAGCACCGTTATCACGACACCGAGGTCGTGGGCGGAGAGGAACATGGCCTGCGCGACGGCGAAGGTGCCGGAGACGACCGCGAGCACGGTGACGACGGCGACGCAGAACAGCGAGAGCGCCATCGAGCGCCTGCGCAGCAGCCGGACGGCCGGCCAGCCGAGCAGGCCCGCTCCGCCGGCGCCGAGCGCGGCGAACAGGGCGATCAGCAGCAGGTCCTTCACCCGCGGTCCTCCCCGGCACCGGGCACCGGGTCGTAGCGGTAGCCGACGCCCCACACCGTGCTGATCATCCGCGGGGCGGCGGGATCGTCCTCGATCTTCTCGCGCAGGCGCCGCACGTGGACGGTGACGGTGGAAAGGTCGCCGAAGTCCCAGCCCCAGACGCGGGCCATCAGCTCCTGGCGGGAGAACACCGTCCCGGGGAACCGCAGGAGGAAGGCCAGCAGGTCGAACTCCCGTGCCGTCAGGGACAGTTCCCTCCCGCAACGGTGAGCACGACGGGCCGGCCCGTCGACGGTGATGTCCCCGGAGCGGACGGGCCCGGCCGAGGCGCCCGCCGCGGGTGCCGCCACGCGCGAGCGCCGCAGCACCGACTGGACCCGCAGGACGAGTTCGCGTGGACTGAACGGCTTGGTGACGTAGTCGTCGGCGCCCAGCTCCAGGCCGAGGACGCGGTCGGCCTCGTCACTCCTGGCGGTGAGCAGCACGACCGGCAGCTCCCCGCCGGCGGCCTGGCCGCGCAGCCGCCGCAGCACCTCCAGGCCGTCGATGCCCGGGAGCATCAGGTCCAGGACCACGAGGTCGGGCTGGTGGGCACGGGCGAGGGCGAGCCCCCGCGGACCGTCGGCGGCGTGGTCGACGTGGTGGCCGGCCCGGGTGAGGTAGCCGGCGACGACCTCGGCCACGGTCGGGTCGTCGTCGATCACCAGGATGCGGCCGGCGGCCGACGGCCCGGCGATGGCGGAGGGCTCGTTCACCCCGCCGAGAATAGGCGCCGGGCGCCGGTGCGGACGCCGCCGCCGTCCCCCCGTTCGACCTCCGTAAGATCCTGGGCCCCGTCCGCACACCCGTCCGCACACCGGTCCGCACCGGTGCGGCCCCCGACGGCTCACCGGTGGGCCGTCGGCGCGACGTTCGGCTTCCGTAAGGCTGCGGCACCACCGTCCCGGGCCGACACGCCCTTAGCGTGGCCGACGTGACCTCCGCTACCCCTCGTTCGTCCGGTGTCGATGTCGTCCTGCCCTGCCTCGACGAGGCCGAGGCGCTGCCCTGGGTGCTCGGGCGCATCCCGCCCGGCTGGCGGGCCATCGTCGTGGACAACGGCTCGCGGGACGGCTCGGCCGAACTCGCCCGATCGCTCGGAGCGACCGTGGTCGAGGAGTCCCGGCGCGGGTTCGGCGCCGCCTGCCACGCCGGGCTCCTCGCCGCCACCGCCGAGCTGGTCTGCTTCCTGGACTGCGACGGCTCGCTCGACCCCGCCCAACTGCCCCGGGTCACCGCTCCGGTGGCCGACGGCACGGCGGACCTCGTCCTCGGCCGCCGCCGGCCGGTGAGCACGGGCGCCTGGCCCGTGCACGCACGGCTCGCCAACACCGTGCTGGCCCGCCGGCTGCGGGCCCGCACCGGCGCCCCGCTGCACGACCTGGGCCCGATGCGGGCCGCCCGACGGGAACGCCTGCTGGCGCTCGGCCTGGGCGACCGCCGCTCCGGATACCCGCTGGAGATGGTGCTCGCCGCCTCGGCCGCCGGCATGCGGATCACCGAGACCTCCGTCGACTACCTGCCGCGCGCGGGCCGTTCGAAGGTCACCGGCACGGTGCGCGGCACCCGGCAGGCGATCCGGGACATGCGGGCCGTGCTCGCCGCCCCGCCGCCCACCCTGCTGGTCATCGCCAAGTCGCCCGTACCCGGCCGGGTGAAGACCCGGCTCACCCCGGCCTGCACGCCCCAGCAGGCGGCGGCGCTGGCCGAGGCCGCGCTCTGCGACACCCTGCACACCCTGGCCACCGTGCCGGCCGGGCGGCGCCTGCTGGTCCTGGACGGCGAACCGGGCCGCTGGCTGCCGCCCGGGTGGCAGGTGCTTCCGCAGAGCGGCGGCGGACTGGACGCCCGGCTGGCGGCGGCCTTCGGCCACGCGGCCCGGCTGGCCCCGCACGCGCCCGCGCTGCTGGTCGGCATGGACACCCCGCAGCTCAGCGCGGCCACCCTGGCCGAGCCGCTCTCCCCGGCGGGCCGGGCCGGGGCCGACGCCTGGTACGGGCCCGCGACCGACGGCGGCTTCTGGGCCCTCGGCCTGGCCCGGCCCACCGAGGACCTCGCCCAACGGCTCCTCCTGGGGGTTCCGATGTCGACCCCGGACACGGGGCAGGTGCTCCTCGACCGGCTCGGGGCGGCCGGCCTGACGGTGCGCACCCTGCCGGAAGCCACCGACGTGGACACCGTCGAGGACGCCCTGCTGGTCGCCTCCCAGGCACCGCGGAGCCGGTTCACCGCCCGCCTGCGCTCGTTCCGCACCGTCCCCGAGGTGGCGGGTTGACCGGCACCTCGACGGCATGGATCGACGACCCGTTCGCCGACGCCGTCCGCACCGGACGCGGTCCGCTGTGGCTGCGCGGCGACGACGGACGCCGGATCCCGCTCGACATCGAACGCTGGTGCGCACCGGCCGCCGGCGGCGACCACAGCCTCCTGATGCGCTGCTTCCACCTGTCGGCGCCGGTCGTGGACCTCGGCTGCGGACCCGGCCGGCTGGTCGCCGCGCTCCTCGCCGTGGGCGTCCCGGCCCTCGGCGTCGACGTCACCCCGGCGGCCGTCGCCCGCACCCTCGGCCTCGGCGGCGCGGCCCTGTGCCGCTCGGTGTTCGACCGGCTCCCCGCCGAGGGCCGCTGGGGTGCGGCCCTGCTGGCGGACGGCAACCTCGGCATCGGCGGGAACCCGGAGGCCCTGCTGCGCCGTGCGGCCGAACTGATCGCGCCGGACGGGCTGTTGCTGGTGGAGGTCGAGCCGCGCGAGGTCGACGAACGCGTCACCGTCCGGGTCGAGGGCCCGGACGGCCGGCTCGGCCCGCCCTTCGCCTGGGCGCGCCTCGGCGCCAGGGCCGCCGCACGACGGGCCTACGGCGCCGGGCTCGTCGAAGCGGAACGCTGGACCTCCCACGGCCGACGCTTCCTCACCCTGCGCCGCCGCACCGCGCCCGCCCGCTGAGAGCGCCCGCCATCACCACCCGTCAGCCGACCTCTCTCGCCCTACGCCCTTCGACCAGTTCACCCGCACTCACGATCCGACCCGCGCCGCTCCGTCAGACCCCGTCAGACTCCGTCAGTTCCCGGCCCCCGCCACGGCGGCGACCCGCCCCGTACGGCGCTGGCGCAGCAGCGGGGCCAGGAGGACGACGCACAGGGCCGTGCCGTAGGCGAACTGCTGCGCCACCGGGCCCTGCACCAGGTAGAGCGCCTGCCCGGCGGCCGGGACGGCCAGCCACTCCCAGCGGCCGTCGAGCGCCACCAGCGCGACCACCAGCAGCCCGTACCAGGGGTAGGAGGGCGCGACCAGCAGCAGCGCCGTGCCCGTCACCAGGAGCGCGCCGGCCCACGGCTCACTCCGGTCGCCCCGGCGGAGGACCCGGACCATCACGGCCGCCAGGACGAACGCCGCCGCCCACGGCGCGAGGCGGTCGGACAGCACCAGCCGCAGCAGCCCGAACCGGTCGATGTGCCCCTGCTCGTAGCCCTCCTCCTTCAGGTAGCCCGGCAGGTAGCCGAGGACCGAGGCGCCCGAGGCCACGACGTACGGGAGGTAGGACAGGGCGAAGGCGCCGAGCGCGGATCCGACCAGCAGGACGTCCTTCCGGGAAGGGCGCCGTGCGGACAGGCCCGACAGCGCGCCGGGGAGGACGAGGGCCGGCAGCAGCTTCGTCGCGACCGCGCCGCCCAGGAGGAGCCCCCCTCGCACGGCCCTCCCGCGCACCGCGCAGCCGAGCCCGGCGACCGTCAGCAGGGCTCCGAGCGTGTCCACGTGCGCGTCGTTGACCGCCCACACGGCCACGCCGGGGAACCACCCCCACAACGCGGCCCGCCACCGCTCCCGCCCCACCCTCAGCAGCAGGGCGGTCGTCGCCACCGCCAGCACCGCGCCGCCGGCCTGCACCCCGCGGACCCCGCCGCCGAACGGGTGCAGGACGACGAACCAGACCTGTGCCACCGGCGGATAGATGGTGTGCACGGCCGGCCGGTTGATCCGGGTGCAGTCCCCGGCCGTGGTGCGCCGCTCGTCCCAGCCCGTGCAGCCGTCACCGACCGGGAAGAGCCCCGGGTCACGCAACCGGGCCAGCGCCGGATCGTCCGGGGTGTGGGCGTAGGGCGAGATCCCGGCCGCCTGGACCCGGCCGTCCCAGACGTAGCGGTAGGCGTCGTCGCTGGTGCGGGGTGGGGCCAGCAGCCCGACGGCGGCGACGGCCACGGCGCCGGTCAGGACCAGCGGCGCGACCAGCCGACCGGGCACCCTGCGCAGCAGCACCACCGCGACCGCGAACAGGGCCGTGTCGAGGAGGTACCAGACGGCGAGCGGCACGGAGCCGTCGTCGGTGACGGTCAGCGCCAGAGCGCTGACCAGGGCCGCGAGCGCGAGCGCGCAGGACGGAACGGTACGGTCGATCATCCTGCCCAACCTCCCGGTGATGAAGTCTCGCGGCCCCGGCGTTCCCTCGCCGGGGTGGGGCGTCAGACGCCGGGGACCCCCGGAAGACCGGTCGTGAGACCGTCCAGGGCGTGCGGGCAGGGGCACTCGCGCACCAGCGGCAGCCGTTCCACCGCCTTGAACAGCACGGTGCGCAGCCGGTCGACGTTGCGGGCGAACTCCTTCAGCACCTCGCCGTGGGTGACGCCCGCGCCGCTCTCCACCCCGGCGTCGAGATCCGTGACCAGGGCCGGCGAGGCGTAGCAGAGGCCGAGTTCGCGGGCGAGGACGGCCTCCGGATGTCCCGTCATGCCGACCACCGACCAGCCGTTGGCGGTGAACCAGCGGGACTCGGCGCGGGTGGAGAAGCGCGGGCCCTCGATCACCACCAGCGTTCCGCCGTCGACCGGCTCCCAGGCCGCCTCCCGGGCGGCGTCCAGTGCCGCCTTCCGCCCCGCCGGGCAGTACGGGTCGGCCATGGACACGTGCACCACCTCCGGCACCGTGCCGTCCGGCAGCGGCAGGCCGTCGTAGAAGGTCTGCGGGCGCCCCGAGGTCCGGTCCACGAACTGGTCGGGCACCAGCAGCGTGCCCGGCCCGTACTCCGGGCGCAGCCCGCCCACCGCGCACGGCGCGACCACCTGCCGCACACCCAGCGTGTGCAGTGCCCACAGGTTGGCGCGGTAGTTGATCCGGTGCGGGGGAAGCCGGTGGCCGCGCCCGTGCCGGGGCAGGAACGCGACCCGGCGGCCGGCCGCCTCTCCCACGAACACCGCGTCGCTCGGTTCGCCGTACGGGGTGTCCACCCGTACCTCGGTCACGTCGTCCAGCAGCTCGTAGAGCCCGGAGCCACCGATGACGCCCACCTCGGCGCTCGGCGGGATGTCCTGGTCGACCGTCATCCCGGTCCACCTCTCTTCTCGGGAACAGCCTCCCGGTCAACTGTAGGAACGGACCGGGCCGGAACCGGGGCACCATGCCTTACGGATCACGAACGTCCCCGCGCCGCCGGCTCGCGGCGGGGCTTGTGCGACCGTCGCCGCCGGGCCGTCGCGGCGAGCAGGCAGAGCGCCGAGACGGCGAAGAACGCCGCGGTCAGCAGCAGCCAGCGCCCGAGGAAGACGTCCGGGTCCAGGCCGGTGGCGGAGCGGTACCCGGGGACGCGACGCAGGACGAGCGGGTACCAGACGACCAGCAGCAGCAGCGAGAGGAACGCGGGGACGCGGACGTAGTTGACCGCCGGCATCCGGTGCGTACCGCCCGCGGGAGCCTGGCGGACACCCGTCAGGGCCTGGGCGGCCCGGTCGGTGAGCGTGTAGAGCGGCAGCAGGAGCAGGTCGTGGAGCAGCGCGGCCCCGACGAACCAGATCGCGACGCCGAGCGGATCGCCCTTGAGGAGGCGGATCCCGGCGTACAGGGCGAGGGCGAAGGAACAGACGAGGAGGAGCAGGTGCAGGGGGGATGCGCCGTAGCGCTCGCGGAGGCCGCTGCGGCGCTTCATCCGGTGGCTCCGAAGGTGAGGCGGGTGACCCATTTGGTGTTGTGGACACCGGGGTTGGCGGGAACGATGATCCGGGCCGGGTAGCCGTGGTCGGGCGAGAGGTCGGCTCCGTTGACGCGCAGGGCCAGCAGGGAGCGGGCGTCGCGGACCTGGTTGTCGCGCAGGACGGTGGAGGAGAAGGACCCGCCGCGTTCGACGGATTCCACGAAGACGTCCGGTGGGCTGTCGGTCAGGCCGACGAGCGCGGCCAGCTCGGTCAGCCGGACGCCGGTCCAGTCCTGGTCGGGGGTGGACCATCCCTCGACGCAGGCGATGGGCAGGGCCGCGGTGGTCTGCGGCAGGCTCCTCAGCTGGTCCAGGGTGAGGACGGTTTCCCGGCCGGGGCCGCGGACGGTCAGCCGCCAGTCGGGGCCGATGTCGGCGGGGCGGATGCCGACGGCGGCGGCGGTCTTGTTGATCTGGAAACCGTTCGGGCCTTCGCCGGGCTCCTGGCCGTGCGGGGCGAGCAGCGCGGTCCTGCGCCACCATCCGCCGATGCTCTGACCGGCCGTCACCGCGAACAGCGCGAGGGAGCCCGCACTGATCAGCGCGAGGGCTCCGCGCCGGGAGAGGGTCGCGGGGGCGGGGCGCGGGGAGACCAGACCGGTGTCGTCGGGCGGCTCGGGCAGCGTGTCGGCGGCGCCGGTGCGCAGTTCGGTGCGCAGGCGTCGGCTGCGCAGCGCCCGGACCATGACCGGGACGCGGAACACCACGTGGACGACGAAGGCGCCGATGAAGACCCAGGCACCGTAGTAGTGCAGGGTGTAGAAGGAGCCGGGAAAGATGTAGTGCAGCTGGATGTTGAGGATGCCGGTGGCGAACTCGAACAGCGCGCCGCCGACCAGGAGCAGCAGCGACAGGCGCTCGACCGCCTGGGCCGGCGAGCGGAGCGGGGGCCAGGCGAAGAGCTTGGGGATGACCGACCAGAGCTTGGCCAGCAGCACCGGGACCAGCACGATGCCGAGGGTCACGTGGATCCCCTGGTTCAGTCGGTACAGCCAGCTGGGGCTGGTCGGCCAGGAGAAGAGGTAGAAGCCGAGCCAGCCCTTGTCCGGGGTCTGGTCGTTGACGGCGGCGAGGTCGGGGTTGTAGGCGGCGTAGGACAGCAGCCCGGTCACGAACACCATCGTGATCCCGGGCAGCAGCACCAGGCCGAACACCGAGGTGAGCCAGGGGCCGCGCAAGGGGCTGCGCCAGAACTCCGGGCGCGCGGGCCCGGGCGGCGGGCCCGCGGCGAGCGCGGCACGCAGGCGGGATCCCCTGGCCTTGGGGGCTGTGCGCGTCGGCGCGTGGGGGGCCGGTCGGCGCCCTTCCGCGGTGTGGTCGCGCGGCGGCCCCGGGGGCTGGTCGGGCTGCGGGAGCGGTGGCGGAGGTCCGGCGGCCGGCTTGCCCGCGGAGGGCTGCGGTGCCGGGACCGGCCCGGGTTCCCGCTCGGGCCCGGGTTGCGGGCGGTGGGGTCCGTCGGCGTCGTCGTGGGCGTTCAGGGTGGCGCTCCTTCGCGGGTGCGTGCGGAGGCGGGTTGGCCGCGCTGACACGACCGTATGCCGCAGATCACCCATGAAGCAGCAATCAACTTATTACGGAATTACAGGTCGCCGTCGGTCATCGAGGAAGCATCCGGCGGCTCGCCCCATGGACCTGAATGCACGTCAGATCATCTTCTGCCGCGGCACCCTGGCTCGGCCGTCCGAACCCCAGCACCGGCACGGCGCAGCAACCGGTCGCGCAGCGCCGCGGTCACGGGCGGACGGCGGCTGTCCCGCGCCTCGAACGAAGGCCTCGCGACCGACATCCGGTTCGTCGGGATCCCCGACGCCGGCCACTTCCTGTCGGAGGAACAGCCGGAACTCCTGAGCCGCGAACTGATCGGCTTCTTCAAGGCTCGCGCGAACGCGGCACCCACCAGGCAGCCGGTCATTTGAGTTCGACGAAGATGATGTGGGTGTCCGTCGTCCCGATGTTCTCGCCGACGTGGGTCCGGGCCGGCAGCCAGTTCGCCTCAGGTGCCCGTGTCCGTTCGACCTCGACCACGGTGTCGCCCTCGGTCATGCGGCGTCGGAAGGTGCTCAGGACGACCATGACGCTGTCGGGGTGGTAGTGGAGCCCGGTCTTGACCCCCGGGGTGTCGCGGTACTCGAGCACCCGGACGCGCGCGTTCTCGAAGACGATGCGGTAGAGGTCAGGGTCGGTGACGGTGGGGTCCTGGTCCTCGGCATCTCCTTGGCCCGTCATACGGCGGCAGCCGCCTCGATGGCCGGCGCCGGATCGGCGCCGCGCTGTCCGGGCAGGCTGTCGGGCCCCCGGGGGCCCGTGGAAGCGGGAGCTTGGGCGGTGCTCTGCGTCATGCTGGGCCTTTCGACTTGAGGGAGAACAGCCGGCCGTAGGCGGCCTGCGACAGCGGCGAACGGGACGATGACGACCCGCGGCGGACCGCCACGCGCGACGACAACCCCGGGCCTCCGACACTGCCGCGATCAAGAACGAGGCGCAGCCTGACGCCGCCAACCGGCCCCAACCCGCGATTGCGCCGAACGTGGGCGTCCTGGTCCTACGACCCCTTGAAACCATTGCTCAGATGAGGCCGCACAAACCCGTACGGGTGACTGCGACCAGCGCCTCCACCGGGTCCTACGCGACCCTGACCACGTACTTGCCCCGGACGCCGCCCGCCTCCAGCGCCCGGTGCGCCGCCGCTGTCTCCTCCAGGGGGAAGACCGTGTCCACCGCGGGGCGCAGCCTGCCCTCGGCCACGTGGCGGGCGAGGTCGTCGAAGTCCGCCCGCTTGGGGTCGCCGCTGAAGAAGCGGACCCGGCGGTGTCCGTGGACCGTGCTGGCCACGACGTAACCGAACGTCGCGGCGGGCCGTTTCGGGTCGAAGGCGAGGGCGACCATGCGCCCGCCGGGGGTCAGCAGGCGCCGGAAGGCCCGCAGGTCGGTCCCCACGGCGTCCAGGACCACGTCGAAGCGGCCCAACTCAGCCGAGCGCACGGTCCGGTGGTCGACGGCCCGGTGCGCGCCGAGCCCGCGGACGAAGTCGAGGCTCGCCGCGCGGGCGAGGGCCGTGACCTCGGCGCCGTACGCCCGTCCGAGCTGGACGGCGGCGTTGCCGACACCGCCCGCCGCGCCCCGGACGAGGAGTCGTTCACCGGGGCGCAGCCCGGCCTTGTCCCGCAGGGCGGTGATGACGGCGGTGGCCACGGGCAGCGCGGCGGCGTGCACCGGGTCGAGGCCGTCGGGGAGCCGACCGACCCGCTCGGCGGGCACGGTGACGTACTCGGCGGCGCTGCCGAACCCGGAGGTGCGGCCCAGGACTCCCCAGACGCGGTCGCCGGCCGCCAACCGGGTGACTCCGGCTCCCGGTGCGGCGACCTCGCCGGTGAAGTCCAGGCCGACGCGCTTGGGGAACGTCCGGCCGCTCAGGAGGCGGAGACGGCCGGAGCGGACGGCCAGTTCGCCGCCGTTGACGCTGAACGCGCGCACCTTCACGAGGACCTCGCCGCGGGCCGGCTCGGGGCGTGGCACGCGGCCCGTGTAGAGCACGTCGGGGCCGCCGTAGCGGTCGTAGAGCACTGCCTTCATCATGTGGTCGTCCATCGTTCCGCCTTTGCCGCCGGGGGCCGTAGGGATCTGGCAGCGACCGTAGGCTCTCAAGTGGACGCAATCGTCCGTTTCGACCGGAAGCGAGAGACAGTGATGGCGGAATCCTCTCGGATCACAGCCCGGGACGGGGTGCGGGCGGACGCCCGGCGCAACCGGGAACGCGTCCTCGTCGCCGCCCGTGCGGTCTTCGCGGATCACGGGATCGACGCCCCGATGGCGACCGTGGCCCGTCGGGCCGGGGTCGGCGTGGCGACGCTGTACCGGCACTTCCCGACCCGGGACGCCCTGGTGCGGGGCGCGTTCGCGCGGCAGATGGAGACCTGCTCGCGGGCGCTCACCGAGGCGCTGGCCGCCCCCGACCCGTGGCAGGGCTTCCAGCAGCTGGTCGAGACGGTCTGCGCCCTGCAACGGGAGGAACGCGGCTTCCCGGCCGCGTTCGTCACGGCCTTCCCGGACAGCACGCCGGAGCACGCGCAGTCCCGGCGACGAGCCGAGCGGGACCTCACGACCCTGGTACGTCGAGCCCAGGCCTCGGGCTCGCTGCGGGCCGATTTCCACCCCTCCGACCTCACCGTGGTCCTGCTGGCACACTGCGCGCTGGTGACCGCCCTGCCGGACGACGGTGCGGCGTCCCGGCGCCTGGTGGCCTACCTGCTCCAGTCGTTCCGCGCCGACGCGGCCAACGGACCGCTGCCTCCGCCGGCCGCGCTGACACTGCGCAACCTCCCGATGGCGACGGACAGTTCGCAGCGGCAGCGGCACCCCAGGGGCTGACACAAGACGGCACCTGCCGCAGGGCACGCCAGTCCGACGGCTCCGCCGACGTCCCGCCCGTCCGGTTGCGGGGCGCTCGGGGCCGGTGCCCTCACGCTGGTGTCGGGGACCAGGAGCCTCAGTCCCGTCCCGGGGAAGCGACGACCACCCCCGGCCCTACGGGGTCCGACGCTCCACGCCGTCGAGCAGCAGACCGAGCCCCAGCTCGAACCCGCGGTCGTCGAGGCCCGTGGCACCGCCGCCGCGGGCGAAGGAGCTGTCCAGGGCGTCCGCGAGCGCCGGGTACTCCGGCCGGTACTCGGCCGGTGCCCGGGTGAAGCCGGCCGCGAAGGTCTCCACCGCGGAGCCGAGTACCAGGTAGTCCACCGCCGCGGCGACCTCCGCCGCGTCCGCGGGGCCGAGGCCGGTCCGGCCGAGGAGGGCGAGCAGCCCGTTGTAGCCGCGCAGCGCGCTGGCCGCTTCGACGCGGCGGCGGGCGAGCAGGGCGATGGCGTTCGGGTGCCTGAGGAAGACCGCGCGGTAGCCGCGCGCGTACGCCGCGAGGCCGGCCCGCCAGTCGGGATCGCCCAGCGGTGTGTGGTCGATCTCGTCGTTGACCAGCCCGGAGACCGCGTCGACCAGCTCGTCCTTGCTCTGGATGTGGTTGTAGAGCGAGGCCGCCTTGACCCCGAGCCGCTCCGCCAGCGCCCGCATGGTCAGGCCGTCGGGGCCGTCCTCGTCCACCACCTGGAGCGCGGCGAGCGCGATCCGCTCGCGGGTCAGCACTGCCCTGCTCGGTCGGCCCACAGAAAAATCCCCTCTTCCGCTCCCCGTGTCCGGAGGCTATCGTGCCAGATCAACAGCGGTTGCTAACAAAGTTAGTTTTATCTGGAAGGCGCAGCCCGTGGCCGAGACCACCCCGACCGATGCCGACCGGCTGGCCACG
This sequence comes from Kitasatospora sp. NPDC057518, assembly GCF_042802075.1. Lineage (NCBI taxonomy): Bacteria > Bacillati > Actinomycetota > Actinomycetes > Kitasatosporales > Streptomycetaceae > Kitasatospora > Kitasatospora sp. NPDC057518. The sequence goes on along the minus strand of NZ_JBHVEU010000068.1, from coordinate 11,083 downwards.
CTCGGCTACCAGCAGGAGCTGCGGCGCAGCCTGACCGTGCTCGGAAACATCTCCATGGGCTTCGCCGTCGTCTCCCCCGTCGTGGGGCTGTACGCCGCCGTGCAGGTCGGCATGAGCGTCGCGGGCGGGGCCTGGGTCTGGGCGCTGCCGCTGTGCCTGCTCGGGCAGTGCCTGGTCGTCGCCGTCTACTCCGAGCTCGCCTCGCAGTGGCCGCTGGCCGGCGGCGCCTACCAGTGGAGCAGACGCCTGGCGAGACCGGCCGTCGCCTGGCTGAGCGGCTGGATGTGGCAGTTCGCCGTGATGTTCGGCAACACCACCGTCGCCTACCTCGCCTCGCCCTGGCTCTTCGCGCTCTTCGGCACCGTCCCGACGCCCGCCGAACAGGTCCTCGTCTCGGCCGGCTTCATCCTCTGCTGCACCCTGGTCAACGCCTACGGCATCAACTTCCTGCGCTGGTTCGTCGGCCTGGGCATCGCCGCCGAAGCCGTCGCCTCCGTCCTGGTCGGCCTCACCCTGCTGCTGGTCTTCCGGCAGCACGGCCTCTCCCTGCTCACCGACTTCCTGAACGCGCCGAAGGGGCTGGGCATCAGCGACACCGGTGCCCTGCTCGCCGCCGTGGCCGTCGCCGGCTGGGCCTTCATGGGCTTCGACGCCTGCGTGTCGACCGCCGAGGAGACCAAGGACGCCGCCCGACAGGTCCCCAGGGCGATGTGGTGGTCGCTGCTCAGCGTCGGACTCGTCGTCATCCTCAACGCCGTCTCCGTCGAACTCGCCCACCCCGACCCCGCCGACGTCGTCGCGGTCAAGGACCTCGACCCGGTCACCACCGCCGTCACCCACGCCTTCGGCGGCTGGGCCGAGAAGCCCTTCGTCCTCGTCGTCCTGATCAGCTTCACCGCCTGCCTGATGGCCTCCCAGGGCGGCGCCGCCCGCGGCCTCTACTCCCTCGCCCGCGACGACGTCTTCCCCTTCTCCCGCCACGTCCGCAAGGTCAACCGGCACCAGGCGCCGATCGGCGGCCTCGTCGCCGCCACGGCGGTCAGCTGCGCCGCGCTGGTGCTCGGCCTGAACACCTCGGCCATCGGCAGCCTGATCACCTTCGGCAGCGCCGCCATCTTCGTGCCGTTCTTCATCCTCGCCCTCGTCGCCCTCGTCGCCCGCCTGCGCGGCACCTGGACGCCCGCCGGAGCGGTCGGCTACGGACGCCTCGGCACCCCGCTCAACGTCCTCGCGGTGCTGTGGACCGGCTTCGAGCTGGTCAACATCTGCTGGCCGCGCGCCATCCTCGCCCCGGCCGGAGCACCCTGGTACCAGATCTGGGCGGCGCCGCTCGGCGTCGGCACCGTCACCCTCGCCGGCCTCGCCTACCTGCTGGCCCGCCGCCCCGACCGCCGCATGACCGACACCGACCAGGAGCACCCGCACACCGCCGAACTCGCCCCCGCCGTCCTGTAGCCGGCGTCGGCCCGGGCGGCACCGCTCGGCCGACGCGTGCGAAGCTGCATCCCACCCCCCGGGCGGGGTCACGTCCCACCAGCGGCCCAGCGCCGCACCTTCGAGGCCCGACACCTCGGACCGTTCAACCGAAAACCCTGGAGGCACCCGCATGACACGCGCATTCGACGTCGTCGAGACCGGTATCGCCGACCTGCGCGCGGCGTTGGAGAAGGGCGAGACCACCGCGGTCGGCCTGCTCGACGCCTATCTCGCCCGGATCGACGCCTACGACCGACCCGGCACCGCCACCGCGCTCAACGCGATGGTCGTGACGAACCCCCGCGCCCGCGCCGAGGCCGAGGCCTCCGACGCCCGCCGCGCCCGCGGCGAGACCCTCGGCCCCCTCGACGGCATCCCCTACACCGCCAAGGACAGCTACCTCGCCGAGGGCCTCACCGCCGCCGCCGGCTCACCGGCCTTCGAGCACCTCGTGGCCCAGCGCGACGCCTTCGCCATCGAGCGCCTGCGCGCCGGCGGGGCCGTGCTCATCGGCCTGACCAACATGCCGCCGATGGCCAACGGCGGCATGCAGCGCGGCGTGTACGGCCGCGCGGAGAGCCCGTACAGCGCCGACTGGCTGACCAGCGCCTACGGCTCCGGCTCCTCCAACGGCTCCGGCACCGCCACGGCCGCCTCGTTCGGCGCCTTCGGCCTCGGTGAGGAGACCTGGTCCTCGGGCCGGGCCCCCGCCTCCAACAACGCGCTGTGCGCCTACACGCCCAGCCGCGGCGTGATCTCGGTGCGCGGCAACTGGCCGCTCGTCCCGACCATGGACGTCGTCGTCCCCCACACCCGCACCATGGCCGACCTGCTCGAACTGCTCGACGTCATCGTCGCCGACGACCCGGACACCCGCGGCGACCTGTGGCGCGCCCAGCCCTGGATCCCGCTGCCCGCGCCGTCCCAGGTCCGTCCGGCCTCCTACCCGGCGCTGGCCCCCGCGGACGCGGCAGCGGCGCGCGCGACGCTCGCCGGCCGGCGCGTCGGCGTCCCCCGGATGTACATCAACGCCGACCCCGACGCCGGCACCAACCCCGACGGCGGCATCGGCGGCCAGACCGGGCAGCCGATCGACACGCGCGCCTCGGTGATCGCCCTGTGGCAGGCCGCCCGCCGCGACCTGGAGGCCGCCGGCGCCGAGGTCGTCGAGGTCGACTTCCCCGTGGTGACCAACTACGAGTCGGACCGCCCCGGCGCGCCGTCGCTCCTCACCCGAGGCCTGGTCAGCCGCGACTTCCTCACCCACGAGATCCTCGACCTCTCCGCCTGGGCCTGGGACGACTTCCTGCGCGCCAACGGGGACCCCGCGCTGGCGACCCTCGCCGACGTCGACGGCGCGCTCATCTGGCCCAAGCACCCCGGCGAACTGCCGGACCGCTACGCCGGCTTCGACGACGGGGTCGCCGACTACCCGCGGCTGGTGCGCGACCACCCCTACGCGTCGATCACCGACATGCCGCACCTCGAGGAAGGCCTGCGCGGCCTGGAGGAGACCCGCCGGATCGACCTGGAGACGTGGATGGACGAACTCGGCCTGCACGCCGTGGTCTTCCCCACCGTCGCCGACGTCGGCCCCGCGGACATGGACGTGAACCAGGCCTCCGCCGACCTCGGCTGGCGCAACGGCGTCTGGGTCGCCAACGGCAACCTCGCCCCCCGCCACCTCGGCATCCCGACGGTCACCGTACCCATGGGCACCATGGCGGACACCGGCATGCCCGTCGGGCTGACCTTCGCGGGCCGCTCCTACGACGACAACAGCCTGCTCCGGCTCGCCGCCGCCTTCGAGTCGACCGGGCACCGCCGCACGGAGCCTCCGCGCACCCCGCGCCTTCCGGTCGTCTGACGACCTGACGAACCGTCAAGACAGCGAGGAATTAGCGGGTTTACACCTTCCCGACCATGATTCCACAGACCGGAGAGGCCGCTTCCACCAGAAGGTGGAGGCGGCCTCTCCGGCCCTTCCGCCCCATCGGCGGGTCAGCTCGAAGCCTTGAGCCAACCGGCCGAGGCACTCGACCGGGCGCACCGCACGGGTCATCCCCTGCGCCCGGCGTTACCTGGAAAAGCCGTTCACGGCGCCGGGGTGAGCACAGGTTCATGTCCTCACACCGGCGCCGGTGCGACGTGGGCAACCCCGATCGGAACACCGCCGCGCGGGGCAGCGGGTACTACCAGGCGATGAGGATGTAGCCGTCGCCGCCGCCGGCCGCGTCGGACGGGTTCCGAGCTCCGGTCCCGCCGGCGCCGGGGACGTCGTCCTCACCGGGCGGGTTCTCGCCGCCGTGACCGCCCGAGCCGCCGGTGCCGCCGTCGGTGCCGTCGCTGCCGGTACCGCCCCGCCCGGCACCGGGCGGCAGGGTGGCGCCGGGCGGCAGAGCGACCGTCGGGATACCGCCCGCGCTGCCGGCGGTGCCACCCTGACCGCCGCTGGATCCATTGCCGCCGCCGCCCGGGCGGCCGCCGGGGGGAAGCGCGTTGGCGCCGTGTCCGCCGGGGGCGGCGTCGCCGCTGGCCGCGCCGGCCTGGCCGGAGCCCCCGGAACCGCCCGGGGCCACGCTCACCGAGACCGTGTTCCTGCCACAGGTCTTCGGGGACGCCCTGAACGCGGCGCCGCTCCCACCCCGGCCGCCCGGACCACCCGCGGCTCCGGTCCCGCCGCCTCCGCCCGCGCCGCCGAGCGAGCCGGTGGACGCCTCCCCGCCCCGGCCGCCCCGCCCCGCACCGGCCGGCTCACCGGGGAACCCGGTGTGGCCGCCGCCGAAGAGGAGTTCGACGGAGCGGTCGCTCGCGCGGACGTAGGTGTAGCTTCCGTCCGGGCTGAAGAGGCTGGCCCCACTGCCCGGGGTGCCCGCGGCACCGGGCTTGGCGGGCCGCGCGGTGGCACCCTCCCGGCCTCCGGCACCGCCGGTACCGCCCTGGGAGTTGTTCCTCCTCGGCGGGCCGCCCTTGCCGACCGTGACGGAGAGGACCGTTCCGGGAGTGACCGACACGGCGCAGGTCACGAACACCCCCGCGCCACCGCCTCCTCCTCCCCCGCCCCCTCCGCCACCCGCTCCGCCACCCCCACCGCCGCCCGTGGCGTGGCCCAGGAAGGTCCAGTTCCCGCCCCCACCACCGCCGCCTCCACCGCCGCCTCCGCCCCCGGCGGCTCCGCCCCCGCCGGAGCCGAGCGCGTAGAGGGTCACGGCGCTGACGCCCTCCGGCACGGTGAACGAGTACTTGCCGGCCTGGGAGTACGCCTGTTGGCCGTGGGGCTGATCGACCGCCGCCCGGGGCCCGGCCCTGCCGACCTCGGCCTGAGCGGGGGCAGCGGTCACACCAAGGACGCAGCACAGTGCGGCGGGCACGCACAGCAGGGCCCGCCGGCGAGCGCGCCCGGAAGCGGGCCCACCACCCGAGGCCGACATCGGCGACGACACAAGGAACCCGCCGGGGCGGGAACCGAGGGGACCATGGAGTCTCATGGCTGCATCGTGTGCCAACTCCCATGGCACCGCTGCGCTTTCGACGCGAACTACCTCGTTCGGGTGGGTCGTTCCAATGGGTCGGCCAACGGGCGGAGCTCCCCACCCGCCAGCCGTGACACGGTGACGGTCGTGCTGCCTTTACCGCTGGAATGCAGGACCGGTCGACCCCAAAGGCCCCGCCGGCGTGGCGGCGGGAGCGGAGGCATGGCATATAGGACGCATGCGGACTTTTTTGTAGTTGCGCGACCCCCTGAGTCAGGGGATCGGTGTCGCCGCGGCCGCCAAGGCCGAACTGCACCGCAGTCCTGAACCGGGCAACAGCACCACTCCGCCTCTGGAACCACCGCGCCAGAGCCGGCCCCCACCGCAGGTCTTCCACCCGCGGAACACCGAGGGAGGGCGTGACCGGCGGTCACCGTACCCCGATCATCCCGACAACCGGTCGGCCGGAAGCACAAGTTGGCCCTCCGAGTCTCGCCGAGACCGGACGCGGCCGGATCGCACAACCGAACTCAGCAGAAGGAGCAACATCCGATGATGAGAAGCCTCATGGCCACGAGCACGGCCGGCGGTCTGCTGGCCGCACTGTGCGCGGCGGGCGCAGGTACCGCGCACGCGACGTCACTGGTCGACAACCTCACCTGCGAGGCGAAGGACGCCGCGCTGACATTCGCGAAGGGGGTGACCGACACCCCCGCCGCCAACAGCTACACGCTCACCGGCAACCTCATCAACTGCGAAAGCATGTCCGGGGCCTATCCGAACGTCGACCACGGCACCGTCGTCGCGGTGGGCTCCGGAACGCTCTCCTGTGGCGCCACTGATTCCTTCAACGGCAACGCGACCTTCACCTGGTACGACGCCTCCAACAGGAACGTCGGCACCACCACAGTCTCCTTCCAGGGCGGCGGGAAGGGCACCTCGGCCTCCGGCGACATCTCCAACCACGAGACCGGTATCACCAACGCGACCAGCACCGTCGCACCCCTCAACAACTACGACAGCAGCTTCGCGCCGACCGGTTTCACCGGCTCGTGCACCGACCCCGGCGGGGTGACAGCCCTCACCGGGGACAACTTCTTCGACTTCAGTCTCATCCAGGTCTGAGCCCCGTCCGGCGGGGCCGCCGCCGCACGTACAGGCCTGGCCCCCGCCGCAAAGGTGGCGTTCCGGATCGGGCAGTGGGCCCCCCACGTAGCCGCGAGGACGTCTCCCTCAGCCTCGCCTGACCGCCGCCCCGCAGCGGCCTCCCGGACGGTCTGCGGGGCGGAGTCAGGCAGCACATGTGCTACCAGGTGAGCAGGACGTAGCCGGGCCCACCGTTGTGGCCGCCGGTTGCGGGGGGCTGTCCGGTGGTGCCGTTCTTGCCGGCCTGACTGCCAGGGCTGGGCGAGGGCCCCCCCTCCGTGGCCGCCGTCTCCTCCGGCCGCGCCGCTCGCGCCGTCGAGGCCGGAACCGCCCTGACCGACACCCGCGGGAAGAGCCACGGGCAGGGCCACGGGCAGGGCCACGGAGCTCTGGCCGGGAGCACCGCCCTGGCCGCCGACACCGCCGGGCGCCCCGGTCGTGGATGAGCCGCCGGCGCCCACTCGGCCGGCGATACCGGTGCCGCCGGCCCTTGCGGCGGAACTGGACTGACCGTCCTGGCCTACCCTTCCACTGCTGCCGACGGCCTTAACGGGGTTGGACCCGTTGCAGACCCCGGCCCGACCGCCCGCCGCTCCACCGCCGGCGCTGCCGCCGGCGGCACCGGTGCCGCCCAGCCCGCCGACACCACCCCGCGAGCCCCCGGCCCTCTCCCCCCGCGCGCCTCCGCCTCCGCCCGCTCCACCCGCGCCCGTGCCACCCGGATAGCCGCCGAACGCCTGGGCCCGCCCCTTTCCCTTCAGGGAGAAGACGGCGGACAGCTGTCCGCCGATGGAGTTGTTGAAGAACTCGCTGGTGCCCGCCGCACCCGAGGTGCCGTCCGTGCCGGGCGAGAAGAGGGAGTCGGCCCCTCCCCCGCTTCCTCCGACACCGCCGGTGCCACCGCGGGTCAGCATTCCGGGTTCCCCGACCCCGATCAGGAACTGCTCTCCAGGTTTGACGGTGAGCGTGCAGGACACGAACGCGCCACCGCCCCCACCGCCCGCGCCACCGCCGCCACCACCACCGGCTCCGCCCCCACCGCCACCACCACTGGCGGGGCCCAGGACGTAGCTCCCACCGCCACCACCCCCACCGCCGCCGCCCCCACCACCGGCAGCACCGCCGGCACCGCCACCGGCGACCACGTACACGGTCACGGCGTTCACCTCAGCCGGGACGGTGAAGCGGTATCGCCCCGGTTTGGCGAACTCCTGCTGCCCCGAAGCGCGGACCGCGGCCGCGGACCTCCCGTCCCCGGGAGCCGCCACAGCGGGAGACACGCCCGCCAGCAGACACCCCACCACCACGGGAACACCCGCGACGACCCACCGCAGCCTCACGGCCCCCATGTCCACCTCTGCCATGACACCCTCTCCATCCCTCGGAAACGCGAACTGTTGGACGCCTCGGTCTTCCCGGGACCTCCCGCCGAGGGCCCGGTATCCCGTGTTCCCGACCTTCCCCGCGCCACTGTCACCTCGCCGCTCAACGCGAAGGCCACCTGGTGAAGACACTTGCCGTGGCCGCGGCTTGGGTGGCGGGCCCTGCCGGCGCCGCTCCTCACCGTGGCCGGGCCTCCGCCGATGCTCGGTGAAGGCCCGGCCACGGTGAGGGTGTTGCTACCAGGTGATCAGGATGTAGCCGGGGCCACCCGCGCCACCCTGCCGACCGGTGCCGCCACGGCCCCAGACGCGCACGGTCATCCGGGTCACCCCGGCCGGGACCACGAAGAGGTAGACGCCCGGTGTGAAAGTCTTCTGACCGCTCTGCAACACCGTTCGGGAGACGTCCCCCGAGGCGTCGGCCGCCCCCGCGGGGAACGGCGCGGTGAACGCACTCGCCGTGGCCGCCAGCACCACGAAGGCCGCGCGCGCGGCGGGGAGCCGCCCCGGCCCTCCCCGGCCCAGGGAAGTGAACGGTGTCCTCACAGGTCTTCTCCCTTACCGTCATCGCCGCTTCGGCCGACCAGCCACGACGATCACGCCGACCAGCCCTGCCACGCGAGAACGAACACCCGGCCTCGGGAGGGGAACTACCCCCTCCACACCGTCGCGACGGACCCCGCACGACCGCACGCCCCGCCCATGCCTCCAGCGCCGGACAGCACTCCGGCGGACTCGCCCTCGGCTACGGAACCACCGGCCCACCACCGCGACGCCGACATCGTCGGCCTCATCACCGTCTGGACAGCGGCGCTCCACCGGTTCGGCACCGGCCTCGCAGACGGGGCCGGGCCACGTCGCTCACGCGCTCACTCGACCGCCCCCAGGTCCCGCAACGGCTCCGGACGAGGCCCGCTCGGTGCCGTCCGTCGCCGTAGGCGCGGTGTCCACCAGTTGAGTTCGCCGAGCAGGCGCATGGTGGCGGGGACCAGCAGCATGCGCACCACGGTGGCGTCGACGGCCACGGCCACCACGACACCGATGGCGATCTCCTTCACGGTCAGGACGGGGCTGGTCGCGAAGGCGGCGGCGACCAGCACGATCAGAGCGGCGGCGGCCGAGATCAGCCCGCCGGTGCGCCCGAGGCCGGTCACCACGGCGCTCGCGTTGTCCATGCCGCCCCGGTGGAGCTCGCGGATCTGCGCGATCAGGAAGAGCTCGTAGTCGACGGAGAGCGCGAAGACGAACATCAGCATGATGGCGGACTCCAACGCTCCGACGTACCCGGCGGGTTGAAGGCCCAGCAGCCGGGCGCCGTGGCCGTCCTGGACGGTCCAGGTGACGGCCGCGAAGGCGATGCCGAGGGACATCGTCGTGGTGACGACGGCCTTGAGCGGGACCAGCAGCGACCGGAAGGCCAGGAAGAGCAGGCCGAACGTGACCACCAGCAGGTACCCGACCAGCGCCGGGAGCCTGGCCTTCAGGGTGTCCAGGACGTCGACGTTGACGGCGGCCGGTCCGCCGACCAGGACGCGGCCGCCGTCAGGCGGGTCGAGCGCCCGCACGGCGCGCACCAGTTCCTCAGCGACGGGGGCGTCCGGGGCGGCGGGGGCGGTGACGCTCATCAGCGCGCTGTGCGCGGTGGTGGCGCGAAGTCGGACGTCCTGGGCGTTCGGCAGCCCGGCGAGCCGCTGCTGCCAGCGGGCCAGTGCGGTCCTGCCCGGTTCGCCGCCGATGTCGTCCCGCAGGTGGGCGACGACCTGGAGTTGGTCGAGCCCGGCCGCCGGGAAGTCCTCGTGCAGCAGTTCCTGTGCTCTGCGGCTGGCCGCCCCGGCGGGCAGGGTCCGCAGGTCGCTCGCCGCGAGGTGCAGCCCGACGACCGGGACGCTCAGCACGGCGATCACCGCGACGGCGGCGGTGAGCCAGGCCCAGGAGTGGGTGACGGCGCTCCGGCCCAGCCGGTACCAGAATCCCGTCTCCTCGCCCTCGGCCCAGGCGCGGCCGAGACCGGCCCGCCCGAAGCCCGGCAGCCGGACGCACCCGGCCTCGACACGCGGGCCGAGCACGGCCAGCACGGCGGGCAGCATGGTGAGGCTGGCGGCGCCGGCCAGCGCGACGGTGACGGCGGCGCCGATGCCGAGGGAGCGGGTGATGGGGAACGGAAGCAGGGTCAGGCCCAGGACGGCGAGCGAGATGGCCGTCGCGGAGTAGAGCACGGTGTGCCCGGCGGTGGCCATGGTGGCGGCGACGGCCCGGTGCGGGTCGCCCCGGTGGCGCAGCTCGCGCCGGAAGCGGACGACGACGAACAGGGCGTAGTCGACCGACAGCCCGAGGGCGATCATGACGACGACGTTGCGGGTGATGTAGCTGACCGGCACCAGCGGGGAGAGGAGGCGCAGCACCGCGAAGGACATCGCGAGGCTCGTGCCGGCCACGGCCAGCGGCAGCAGGGCCGCGGTGAGGCTGCCGAAGAACAGCAGCAGTAGGAGGAACAGCAGGGGGAAGACGTAGAGTTCGGCGCGGGTGAGGTCGTCGTCGACGGTGCGGTCCAGGTCGACCTGGAGCGGCACCTCCCCGGCGTAGGCGACTGTGAACCCGTCGACGTGCAGCAGCCGGCGCAGCCGCTCGTAGGAGGCGTCCTTGGCCTGGTCGCCGGTGCCGGCCAGGCCGACGACCACGCAGGCCGCGTGCCCGTCGGCGGAGAGGAGTTCCCGCTTGCCGGTGTTCCAGTAGTGCTGGGCGCCTGCCATCACGGTCCTGGGGACGTCGCCGAGCGCGGTGCGCACGGCTTCGCCGAACTCCAGGTCGTGCACGGTGAGGGTCTCGCTGCGGAAGATCACGACCGTGCTGGTGCCGCCCGCGTTGTAGTGGTGTTCGACGGCTTCGAGCGCCCGGCCGGATTCGGCCCCGGGGTTGGTGAAGCCGCCGTGGGACAGCCGCGCGGGCAGCCCTGCCCCGACGGCCGCGGCGACGGCCAGCAGCAGGGCGGTGGTCCACAGCACCGCCCAGCGGTGGCGGGCGACGAGTGCGCCGAGCCGGGCCCCGGCGCCGTCCGGCGGCGCCTGGGAGCCCCGGGCCGTGCTCGCCCGGAGGTCAGCTTCGGCGCAGGGCGAGGACGACATTGTGGCCTCCGAAGCCGAAGGAGTTGCTGAGCGCCGCGTCGATGCGTTGTCGGCGAGCGGTCCCGGTGACGCAGTCGATGTCGAACTCGGCGAGGTCGGGGGTGAGGTTGGCGATCGGCGGTACCAGTCCGTGCTCGATGGTCAGCACGGTGAGCGCCGCCTCGATCGCGCCGGCCGCGCCGAGGCTGTGGCCGAGCACGCCCTTGGGGGCGGTGACGCTGGGCCGGTGCGGCAGGGCGCGGGAGATCAGGCCGGCTTCGGCGGCGTCGTTGAGCGGGGTGGAGGTGCCGTGGGCGTTGACGTGGTCGACGTCGCCGGCGCCCAGGTCCGCGGTGCGCAGCGCCGTGCGCAGCGCCTGCTCGGCGCCGGCGGCGCCCTGGGGCGGCGCGGTCGGGTGGTGGGCGTCGTTGCTGGCGCCGTGTCCGGCGAGCACGGCGCGCGCCCGGGCGCCGCGCGCCTTCGCGTCCGCGGCGCGCTCCAGGAC
>NZ_JBHVEU010000067.1:0-26562 GCF_042802075.1 Kitasatospora sp. NPDC057518 | reverse complement strand
CTCGGGGGGAGCGGGGCCGCCGGTGTCCGGGCCGTACGGGCGTCAGCCGGTGGTGAGCACCAGCTTGTGCTTGGTGGCCTTCTCGACCGCGTCCGGCGTGTAGGCCCAGGTCAGCAGCTTGCCCTTGAGCCAGAGGTCGGTCTGGTCGTTGTAGTTGTCGTGGAAGGCGTGGCCGGAGGCGCCGCCGACGTTGACCCAGCGCGAGGAGTCGAGGTCGTTCAGGTCGACCACCATGCGCATCGACGGGATCCAGTCCACCTGGTAGCCGGCCGCCGCGTTCCAGCCGGCCGCGTCGACCGCCGCCGAGCCGCCGGAGAGCCGGTACGGGCCGCGGTTGAGCAGCTTGTGCACCGCGCCGGAGGCGATCGAGGAGTCGTCGGTGCCGAGGGTCTGCTCGCGCAGCTCCAGCTTGTGCAGGCGGCCCCAGCTCCAGGTGGAGACGTCCTTGCTGAGCAGCGAGGTCAGCTCCTGGCGGGCGTTCTTCATCGCCTCCTGGAGCAGGTTGTCCAGGCCCTTCTGCTCCTTGTGCTGGTCGTCGATGTACGTCCACCACGAGCTGTCGGGCTTCTCCAGCTGCTGGCGCACGACCTCGGTCCAGCGGTCGCCGCCGTCCGGCTGGGCCTTGCCCGGTTCGCGGGTGCCGCACTCGGTGACGATCTTGGTGGCGCTGTCCGGCTTGGTGGGGTCGTCCTGCTGGCGGACCAGCAGGCAGTTGTCCTTGGCCCGCAGGTCGGCCGGGAACTTCTGGCCGAAGGCGAGGATCAGCAGCTGGCGCCAGACGCCGTTGTAGTAGGCGGCGGCGGCCGAGTCGGCGTCCTGGTGGAAGTTCCAGTCCTTCAGCAGGTCCTGGGCCTCGCGCACGTACGGGTCGCTGACCGGCTGCTTGAGCAGCAGCGGGACCAGCGTCTTGGCCATCACGCTGGTGTTGTCCAGCTGGAGGGTCTGCATGTCGTCCGGCGAGATCTTGCCGTTGTTCTTGAGCAGGCCCTCGATCTGGTCGGTGATCTCCTTGGCGCGGGTGCCGTACTCCCAGTCCTTGGTGAGGTTGTACTTGTAGCTCGGGTCCACCACGGCCTGGTTGGCGGTGACGATGTAGCCGGCCGAGGGGTTGAGGCTCCACGGCAGCGCGTTGAAGGGGATCGGGTCCTTCCACTGGTACGCGGAGTCCCAGCCCAGCGCCGGGAGGGTGCCGTCGCCCTTGCCGCGGACCGGGATGGTGCCCGGGGCCTGGTAGCCGATGTTCTTGGCGTCGGCGTAGATCAGGTTCTGCGCGGGGACGGTGAAGTCCTTGGCGGCGGCGCGGAACTCGTCCCAGTTCTTCGCCTTGTCCAGCTCGAAGACGGCGTCCATGGTCTTGCCGGGGCTGAGCGCCGTCCACTGCAGGGCGACGCCGTAGCCGCTGGTGCCGCGGTCCGGGGCGGAGGGGCCGTTGGGGGCGTACTTGCCGACGTTCTGCTGCTCGGTGCTCTGGTCGGAGATGAGCGGGGCGCCGGTCTGGGTGGTGCGGACGGTGATGGTGCGGTCCTCCCCGCCGGCGACCTTGATGGTCTCCTTGCGGAGGTCGAACTTCACGTCCTTGCCGTCCACCTGGTAGGTCTCCGGGCCGGTGACCTTCTCCAGGAAGAGGTCGGTGACGTCGGCGCCGAGGTTGGTGAAGCCCCAGGCGATGTCCTTGTTGTGGCCGATGACCACACCGGGCATGCCCGCGAAGGTGAAGCCGGAGACGTCGAACTGGCAGGCCGGGGAGCTGGTCCGGCAGTGCAGGCCCATCTGGTACCAGACCGAGGGCAGGCCGGGGCCCAGGTGCGGGTCGTTGGCCAGCAGCGGCTTGCCGGTGGTGGTGTGCGAGCCCGCGACCACCCAGGAGTTGGAACCGATGCCCTGGCCGGGGCGGCCGAGCAGCTGCGGCATCGCGTCGACCCGGTCCGTCAGGCTCTGCAGCATCGCCTTGGTGGTGGCCGCGCCCTGGGCGGTGGCGGCCGTTCCGGCGGGCGTGCCGGACTGCGGGGAGCCGTCCGCGGGGCGGTAGTTGTCGCCGGTCACCGCGCCGGTCTTCACGATGGTGCCGTTGCGGGCGTACGGGTAGTCCGGGTACAGCTCGGCGATCTTGTCCGGGCCGAAGTCCTGGGCCAGCAGCGAGCGGTCGATCTCCTCCTGGAGGTTCCCGGAGAGGTTCCAGGCCATCGCCTTGAGCCAGGCCACCGAGTCGACCGGGGACCACTGCTCGGGCCGGTAGCCGCCGTTGACGACGCCGAGCAGGCCGTACTCCAGCGAGGCCTTCGCGCCGCCGGGGTGCTCGGAGAGCCAGGCGTTCACGCCGTCCGAGTAGGCCTGGAGGTACTTCTTGGTCTCCGGCGAGAGCTTGGTGTCGAACTCCTTCTGCGCCACCTGCCGCCAGCCCATGGTGCGGATGAAGGTGTCGGTGTCGACCTGGCTGTCGCCGAACATCTCGGAGAGCCGGCCGGCGGTGATGTGCCGGCGGACGTCCATCTCCCAGAAGCGGTCCTGCGCCTGGACGTAGCCCTGGGCGCGGAACAGGTCCTCGTCGGTGTCGGCGTACAGCTGCGGGATGCCGTTCGCGTCCCGCTTGACGTCGACGGGCGCGCTCAGGCCCGCGACCTTCACGCTGCCGTCGACCTCCGGGAAGGAGGCGCGAACCGCGGAGACCCCGCGGTAGCCGCCGTAGCCGGCACCGGCCACCAACAGCACGACCAGCACGATCACGATCAGACGGGCGCGCCGGAACTTCTTCGAGCGGGGCATCTGGGTCCTTGCGGTCCTGACTTCGGGGCGGGCGGGCGTGTCCAGGGCCTGCGGCCGTGACAGGGCACCACATTAGGCCGAGTCGGCCGGGCACCGTGAACGGGGGACCAAGCTAAAGATATGGCAAAATGTTAGACTGCGTAACGATCCGCAAGGGGAGCATTGACGACTTCTTAACGGGTCACCCCACAGCACCACCAGACACCCCGTCCGCCCCTGCCTGCCCGAGGTGCCCCTGCGTGAACATCTCCCATCTGAACCAGCTCCTGCTCGAGTCCTCCGTGATCCTGCTGTTCGCGGTGGGCGCCGTACGACTCTCCACCCGATCAGGGCTGCCCAGCCTGCTGATCTACCTGGGGATCGGCGTGGCACTGGGCCAGAACGGGATCGGTGTCACGTTCAACAACGCGGAGCTCACCCAGGTGCTCGGCTACGCGGCGCTCGTGGTGATCCTGGCCGAGGGCGGCCTCAAGACCAGCTGGCGCGAGATCAAGCCCGTGATGCCCGCCGCGACCGTGCTCGCCACCCTCGGCGTCGGCGTCAGCGTGTTCGCCACCGCGGCCGGCGCCCACTGGCTGGTCGGCCTGGACTGGCGCACCTCGCTGCTGCTGGGCGCCATCGTCTCCTCGACCGACGCGGCCGCCGTCTTCTCCGTACTGCGGATGGTCCCGCTGCCGCACCGGCTCACCGGCCTGCTGGAGGCCGAGTCCGGCTTCAACGACGCGCCCGTGGTCATCCTGGTCGTCGCCTTCGCCACCACCGGGGAACTGGACTCCTGGTACGTCCTGATCGGCACGATCGTCGCCGAGCTGGCCATCGGCGCCGTCATAGGCCTGGCCGTCGGCAAGATAGGGGCCTACGGGCTCAAGCACGTCGCACTGCCCTCCTCGGGCCTCTACCCGATCGCCGTGATGGCGCTCACCGTGCTCGCGTACGCCGGCGGCGCGCTGCTGCACGGCTCCGGCTTCCTCGCCGTCTACATCAGCGCGGTGATCCTCGGGAACTCCAAGCTGCCGCACGGCCCGGCCGTCCGCGGCTTCGCCGACGGGCTCGCGTGGATCGGGCAGATCGGCATGTTCGTGCTGCTCGGGCTGCTCGTCACGCCCGAGACCATGGGCGACGCGGTGGTGCCCGCGCTGGTGATCGGCGGGGTGCTGGTGTTCCTGGCCCGGCCGCTGTCGGTGATGGTCTCGCTGACCCCCTTCAAGGTGCCGGCCCGCGAGCAGGCGCTGCTGAGCTGGGCCGGGCTGCGCGGGGCGGTGCCCATCGTGCTGGCCACCATCCCGGTGGTGTCCGGCGCGCACCGGGCCGAGGACGTCTTCAACATCGTCTTCATCCTGGTCGTCGTCTTCACCCTGCTCCAGGGGCCGACCCTGCCCTGGGTGGCCAAGCGGCTACGGATCGACGAGGGCGACATGGGCCAGGACCTGGGCATCGAGTCCGCCCCGCTGGAGAAGCTGCACGGACACCTGCTGTCGGTCGCGCTCTCCCCCACCTCGAAGATGTCCGGCGTGGAGATCAGCGAACTGCGGCTGCCCAAGGGGGCCGCGGTCACCCTGGTCGTGCGCGAGGGGAACTCCTTCGTACCGGACAAGGCGACGGTGCTGCGGGCCGGCGACGAACTGCTGGTGGTCACCACGGACGAGGTCGGCGAGGCCGCCGAACGGCGGCTGCGGGCCGTGGACAAGGGCGGCAAGCTCGCGGGGTGGCTGAACGGGCGGTGACGGGCGCCGGGCCCGCCCCGGCCCAGGGGGCCCGGACGGGCCTGCGGGCCGGGGTGGGCTGGCGGTATCTACGCGCGTAACTGTATGCTGGTTCGACCACGCCGTATAACCACCGCTAGACCACCCCAGCATCTGCCTGACGCAGAGTTGGCGCGACCGCTCGGCGGCCGCGGTCCGGCCCCCGGCCACCACGCCGGACCGACCCGGTATCTACCCCGGTCGACGCGCGAGAGGACGACTCTCGGCGCCGTCGGGGCCACACCATGCCCTGCCGCGCTACCAGGCAGCAGGAAGGACCGACCGTGACGGCGCGCCGAACGGTCGACACCGCCGCGCACCCCGCGGCCACCCCCGCAGCTCCCGCCCCCGCCCGCGTCGGGTACGGCGAGCTGCTGCGCACGCCCGGGGCCTGGACGTTCCTGTCCCCCGCCCTCGTCGCGCGACTGCCGTACGCGATGCTCAGCATGGGCATCCTGCTGCTCGTCACGCAGACCCACGGCTCGTACGGCACCGCCGGTACGGTCACCGCGGTCGCCGCCGTCGCCCAGGCCCTGATCGGGCCGCAGACCGGGCGGCTCGCCGACCGCTACGGCCAGGCCTCGGTGCTCGTCCCGACCGTCCTGGTGCACGCCGTCTCGGTCGGCGTGCTGATCGCCCTCGCGCTCGGCCACGCGCCCGCCTGGAGCCTGTTCCTGGCCGCCGTGCCGGCCGGTGCGAGCGTGCCGCAGGTCGGCGCGATGGTCCGGGCCCGCTGGGTCGCCAGGTTCACCGCCGACGGCGCCTCCGACGCCTCCGCGGCCCGGGTGAGCACCGCCTTCGCCTTCGAGTCCGTGACGGACGAGTTCACCTTCGTGATCGGCCCGATCCTGGCCTCCGGCATCGCCGCCCTCGCCAACCCGGCCACCGCCCTGGTCGCCGAGGCCGCGCTGACCCTCGTCGGCGGCCTGGCCTTCGCCGCCCAGCGGGGCACCGCCCCGGCCCGGATCGTGCCGCAGCCCGGCACCAGGCGCGCCTCGGCGCTCGCCTCCCCCGGCGTCCGGCTGCTGGCCGGGACCTTCCTCGGGGTCGGCGCGGTGTTCGGCGGCATGCAGGTCTCGGTGAACGCCTTCGCCGACTCGGTCGGGCAGCACGACGCCGGCGGCACCGTGTACGGGATCTTCGCCGGCGGCTCCATGCTGGCCGGCGTGCTGTACGGCGTGATCGCCTGGCGGCGGCCGGTGCAGCAGCGGATGCTGTTCAGCTACGCGCTGCTGGTGCTGGGCTGCTCGGTGCTGTGGGCGATGCCCAACCTGGTCGCGCTGACCGTCGCCGGGCTGGTCTGCGGACTGGCCATCGCGCCGACCCTGATCAGCGGCTACACCCTGGTCGAGACGCTGGTCGCGGACGGGGCCAAGACCGAGGCCTTCACCTGGCTGACCGGCGCCATCGGGCTGGGGCTGGCGGTCGGCTCGATGGCGGCCGGCCGGCTGATCGACGGGCACGGGCCCTCCACCGGGTTCCTGGTGCCGGTGGTCGGGGCCGGGCTCGGACTGGTCGTGCTGGCCTCGCTGCGGCACCTGCTGGTGGCGCCGCGGGGCGAGGAGACCGCCGGTGCGGGGACCGCGGAGGGCGGGCGTCCGATGCAGCTGGCGGGTGTCGCCGAGGGCTGAGCGGGGCCGCGGCCGGGAGCCAGGCCTCCGGCCGCCGGTGCCGAGCCGACGGCGGCCGGAGGCTGCGCGGGCGTTGTCCGGGAACCGGGCCGACGACGGCCGACGGGTACTCCGGGGCCGATCTCACACCGGGGTCGCTGGACTGATCCCGCGGAATGCCGCATCATTGACCATCGTTAGCACTCATCAGGCGAGAGTGCCAGGAGGAAGACAAGTGCCCACGTACCAGTACCAGTGCACCGAGTGCGGCAACGGCCTGGAGGCGGTGCAGAAGTTCACCGACGAGGCGCTGACCACGTGCCCCGACTGCCAGGGACGGCTCCGCAAGGTCTTCTCGGCCGTGGGCGTCGTGTTCAAGGGCTCCGGCTTCTACCGGACCGACAGCCGTTCGTCCTCCAGCAGCTCGGTGGGCGCCGGGTCGTCGTCGACCCCCTCGACGTCGTCCACCGCGTCCACGTCCTCCTCGTCGACGTCGTCGGGCTCCGGCTCCTCGACCTCGTCCAGCCCGGCTCCGGCCGCGAGCTGATCCCGGCGCCGGGCACCATCGGCCCGGACGGCCCGTAGACCAGGGAAAGGCCCGTCGACCCCGCTTCCACGCGGGGCGGCGGGCCTTTTCGCATGCCCGCCCGGGCGCCCTGTCACCCCGGAGGGGTCGACCTCACTCCGGCGAGTGAACGAAGTTGTCCACAGGGGCGAGTTGTCCACAGGCCTGGGGAAAGGGCTTTCCGAGTTCGCCGGAAACGCCCATCGTGTGGGCATCCGGTCGGTCCGCGAGGGGCCGGCCCGCCGACACCCCGGAGGTGCGTCGATGACGACCGCGAGCTTCTCCCTCCCCCTGCCGCTGCCACTGCCCGCGCCCGCCGTGCCGCCCCGGCAGGAGCTGCCGAGCTTCCCGCCGATCCGGCGCGGGTGCGGCGGGTGGCACCGCTGGCGCAGTGCGGTGCGGCGGCGGGCCGCCGTGCCCGTCCTGGTGCTGCTCGCGGTGGCGTCGGCGCTGGCACTGGGGCCCGCGCGGGCCGGGCTGCCACCGCCCCAGGGAGGCGCACTGGGCCGGACGGGTTGTCAGTCCGGGGCTGCGGAAGATCACCCGTAACCGGGAGGCGACTTCGTCGTTCGAGGCGGCATGAAAGGCTTCAAGGAATTCCTGCTGCGTGGAAACGTCGTCGAACTCGCCGTCGCCGTGGTCATCGGCGCGGCTTTCACCAACATCGTCAACGCCTTCGTCAAAGGCGTGATCAATCCGATCGTCGGAGTCTTCGGGACCAAGGACCTCGCGTCCTACAGTTCCTGCCTCAAGGGGCCCTGCGAGGTGAGCCCGACCGGTGAGGTCACGTCCGGGATCCTCATCCTGTGGGGATCGGTGCTCAGCGCCGTGCTCCAGTTCCTGATCACCGCGGCGGTCGTCTACTTCGCCCTGATCGTGCCCATGAACAGGTTGGCGGCCCACCGCAAGAGCCTCGCCGAGGAAGCGGCGGAGGCCGAGGCCAAGGAGGTCCAACTGCTGACCGAGATCCGCGACGCGCTGGTCGCGCCGCTGCGCTGACCGGCGGGCGCCGTTCGGCCCCGGTCCCCGTTCCCCCGGTCCCCGTTCCTCAGTCCCCGTGGTGCGGCGGGCGCTGGCTCAGGTACCAGTCCAGCCCCCGTCCACCGCTCTCCCCCGCCCCGGGGCGGCCGCCCCAGCCTGCGTCGGTGTCGTCCCCGGACTGCTGGTCCAACGGGTCCCGGAAGACCAGCCGGGCCTTCACGGCCGCGGCCTTCCGGAGCTCCTGCTCCTGTTCCCCGCCCTGCTCCCGGTCCTTTTCCTGCCCCTGCTCGCTCACGCCGTCCACTCCGTCCGCTCGTCCCTTTCCTCCAGCCTAAGAGCCCCGTGGCACGCCTCGGGCCCCGGTGCGGGGCGCTTCGCACCAGGGCCCGATGAGGGCGGGTCCAGGCAGCCTGCCGGGAGGCTTCCCCGGCGGCCTTTCAAGCGGCTTCCTCAGGCTGCTTTCCCGGCGGCCTCTCAGGCGGCTTCGAAGCCCGCGTGGTCCGCGATCTTCTTCAGCTCGGCCAGCGCGTGCTTCTCGATCTGGCGGATCCGCTCGCGGGTGAGGCCGTGCTGCTTGCCCACCTCGGTGAGGGTGCGCTCACGGCCGTCCTCCATCCCGTAGCGGGAGCGGATGATCGAGGCGGTGCGGTCGTCCAACCGCCCGATCAGGCCGTCCAGTTCCTCCCTGCGGAGCATGACCATCACGGCGTCCTCGGGGGACGTGGCCCCGGTGTCCTCGACGAGGTCGCCGAACTGGGTCTCGCCCTCGTCGTCGACCGACATGTTGAGGCTGACCGGGTCGCGCGCCCAGTCCAGCACGTCCTTGATCCGGGCCTCGGTGGTGTCCAGCTCGGCCGCGATCTCGGCCGGCTCCGCCTCGCGGCCCAGCTCCTTGGACTTCTCCCGCTGCACCCGCCGGATCCGCCCGAGCTCCTCCACCAGGTGCACGGGCAGCCGGATGGTGCGGGACTGGTCGGCGATGGACCGGGTGATCGCCTGCCGGATCCACCACGTCGCGTACGTGGAGAACTTGAAGCCCTTGGCGTAGTCGAACTTCTCGACGGCGCGCACCAGGCCCGCGTTGCCCTCCTGGATGAGGTCCAGCAGCGGCAGGCCGCTGCGCGGGTAGCGGCGGGCGACGGCGACCACGAGCCGGAGGTTGGAGCGGATGAAGACGTCCTTGGCGCGCTCGGCGTCGGCGGCTATCGCCTCCAGCTCCTCGCGCGTGACGCCGTCGGGGAGTTCGCCCTCGTCCAGCATGTGCTGGGCGTACACGCCGGCCTCGATCCGCAGCGAGAGCTCGACCTCCTCGGCGGCATCGAGCAGGGGTGTCCTGGCGATCTCGTCGAGGTACATGCCGACCAGGTCGCGGTCGGCCTCGAGGTTGGTCGGGCGGGCCGCGCGACTCCGGTCGGCCCTGTCGCGAACGACGGCACGGGTGGCCATGCTTGCTCCCTTTGCTGGTGTTGCCGAGGTCTGCCTGCCTGCCTCGTGAGGGCAAGAAATGCGGGCCCCTCGGGGCCTCACACGTAACGATCCAACGAACAGATTCCGGACAACATTCCCAAGTCACTCAGATTCTTCCCGGCGATGCAGTATCCTGCCGGTTTTCACCCCGGTTCTGGACACTGGGTGACCGGTCGGGCACTTCCCGTGTCATCGGGTGACCGCTCCGGGAGTGTTTTCTTCACTCGACCCTCACGCGGCCACCGCCCACCCGTTGAACCCGCGAACGGCCGCCGACGTTCCCCGCGCGCCCCGCCGTCCGTCCCGGCCCACACCCCGGCGCACGCAGGTCCTCCGCACAAACGATGCCGAATCGCTATCACTCCGGCCCTTGCTCGGCACGGGACACTGGGAAGGTGTCAGCCATGCACCTGACCAACAGCACGACCATCCTCACTGCGCGTAATCGCAGTCTCCTTCGGGACGCCGCGCTCGCGCTGGGCTGTGCCGCGCTGTTCGGCCTGCTGGCGGCCCTGGTCATCGGCCAATGGCGCCCGCTCGCCCGCTTCGACCAGGAGTGGATCGGCGAACTGCACACGTACGCCCGGGAGCACCGGATCTGGACCGCCTCGGTGCAGACGCTCTCCGACATCGGCGGCACCGTCACGATGCGTACGCTTCTCGGAATCGCCGCCGGGTGGCTCTGGTTGATCGGCGCCCGGGTGCTGGCCGGCTGGGTGGCCGCCCAGGCCCTCGTCGGCTGGGGCGTCCTGTGGGCGCTGAAGCTGTCCTTCGACCGCGCCCGCCCCTCCTTCACCGATCCGGTCTCGCACGCCGGCGGGCCGTCCTTCCCCTCCGGGCACGCCATGGCCTCGGCGATCACCTGCGCCGTCCTGGTCGGCCTCCTCTGGTACCGGGTCCGCCGGCGCGGCCGGACCGCCGCCTGCCTGGTGGCCGCGGCGACGGTGCTGACCATCGGCTGGACCCGGGTCGCGCTCGGCGTGCACTGGCCCAGCGACGTGCTGGCCGGCTGGCTGGCCGCCGGGATCGTGCTGGGCACCGTGACCGCCGTGATCCAGGTGTGGCGCCCCGGCGCGCTGGCCCAGGACGTACGGCGGGTCAACTGGCGTACCAGGCCCCGAGTACAGCGGGTCCTCGTGTCGGCCGGGCACCCCTCGGGCACCGCCGCCCCGCTGGACGAGGACGGACCGCACGGCGCGCGGGAAGGGGCCCCGGGCGAACCGGTGGACCCGTCCGACCCCGTCGACCGGCCGGACAAGGCCGTGCGCTGAGGCGCCGTCACCCCGCTGACCCGCCCTCGCCGCCCCGGTACTCCGACCCCGGCCGAGAGCCGTCGCGCTAGGTTGGCGGCCATGTCCGACACCCCTGCCCCCACCGCTCCCACGGCTCCCAACGCCCCCACCGCACCGGCCGGTTACCCCGGGCGCCCGCTGCGGATCGCCACCGTCCAGGCCCAGGCCGTGGCCGGTGACATACCGGCCAACGCCGCCCAGGCCGCCGGACTGATCCGCGAGGCCGCCCGGGCCGGCGCCCGGCTGGTGCTGTTCGCGGAGAAGTTCCTCTCCGGCTACGAGCCCGAGCTGATCAGCGCCGACCCCGTCAGGTACGCGGTCCAGCCCGGCGATCCGCGGCTCGCGCCGATCGCCGAGGCCTGCCGCGAGACCGGTACCGCCGCGATCGTCGGCGCCGCCGTACGGGACGGCGACGACCTGCGCGTCTCCGCCCTCGTCCTCGGGCCGGACGGCGGCTTCGTCACCCGCTACGACAAGCAGCACCTGTTCAAGAGCGAACGCGAGCACTACCGCCCCGGAACGGCCGGCTGCACCGTGGAACTGGACGGCTGGCGGCTCGGCCTCGGCGTCTGCTACGACTCCGGCTTCCCCGAGCACGCCCGCGCCGCAGCGCTCGACGGCTGCCATGCCTACCTGGTCGGCGCGCTGTTCAGCGTGGGCCACGGCCACCACGAGTCCCGCACCTGGTTCCCGGCCCGCGCGCTCGACAACACCCTCTACACGGTGCTCGCCAACCACATCGGCCGCACCGGCGGCTGGTGCACCTGCGGCGGCAGCGCGGTCTGGGGCCCCGACGGCCGACTGATCGCCGAGGCGGGCGAGGACCGGCGCGAACTCGTCGTCGTCGACCTCGACCCGGACGTCCTGCGCACCACCCGCGAGACCGAGACCCTCCTCGCCGACCTCGCCCTCACCACGGGCCGGCCGCCCGCGCCCCGGACCCGCTTCACCCTGGCCTGAGCACCCCGCCGGGCCGGCCGCCCGACAGCCGGGAGCCGGGCACCCGGTTGCCGGCCCGGTCAGGAGGCCCGCATCGCCGCCACCGCGCTCATCCGCCCGACCCGGCGGGCCGGGAGCACCGCGGCGGCCAGGCCGACCAGGACGGTCAGGCCCAGGGCGGCCAGCACCGGCAGGACCGGCGGGGTGCCGACCGTCCCCACCGTCGAGGTGATCGAACGGGCGGCCGCCCAGCCGTAGGCGGCCCCCAGGCCCGTCCCGACCAGGGCGCCGGCCAGGGAGAGCAGCAGCGCCTCCAGGGTGAGCATCCGGCGGAGCTGTTCGCGGGACATCCCGATCGCGCGCAGCATGCCGATCTCGCGGGAGCGTTCGCTGATGCTGAGCATCAGGGTGGCGGCGACGCCGAGGCCGGCGATGGCGACGGAGAAGGACAGCAGGGCCATGCTGATGGTCTTCAGCCGGTCCAGCAGGGAGCGCAGGGTGTCCGCCTGGGCGGCCGTGTCGGCGACGGTCACCTGCGGGTGGTCGGCGAGGGCGCGGTCCAGGGCGCGGCGGGCGGTCGGCCGGTCCTCGCCGGCGGCCGGGCTGATCCAGGCCGTGGTGACGGGCGCGCCGGGGGCGAGGCGGTCCAGGGTCGCGGGCGCCACCAGCAGGGTGGCGCCGCTCTGCAGGGTGAACGGCAGGCTGCTGCGGCCGGGTTGGAGCCGCAGCTCGACGCCGCCGACCCGGCGCACCCCGGTGTCGCCGAGCCCGCTCAGCGCACCGCCCTCGGTGAGCGCGCGGGCCCGGTCCACGTCGTCCGTCGAGGAGTTGAGCCGGGTGGCGTCGACGGCGGCGACCACGGTGGGCCGGCCGTCGAGGTCGACGGTGGCGGACCGGACCGGGGTCACGGTCAGTCCGTGCTCGGCGCCGAGCGCGCCGAGCGCCCCGGCGGGCAGGGCGCCGCCGCCGGTGGCGGCCGCCGAGAAGACCCCCGGCTGGCGCGCGGACACCACGGGCACCAGCGACTGCGAGGTGATGTCCAGCGCGGTGACCGCGCCGACCATCACGGTGACGCCGAGCAGCAGCGCCGAGCCGGTGGCCCCGGTACGGCCCGGGTTGAGCCGCAGCTGCTGGGTGGCGAGCCGCCCGGCCGTACCGCCGAGCCGCCGGGCGGGCCGGCCGAGCACGGCGACGACGGCGGGCAGCACCCGGTGGGAGAGCCGCAGCACCCCGAAGAAGTTGGCGATGGCGCCGACGGTGACGGCGAGCAGCGACAGCGGTGGCGGGGCCACCGCCCCGGCCACCAGCAGCGCGGTGCCCGCGACCAGCAGTCCGGTGGTCCACACCGCGGCCCGCACCCGGGCGGCCCCGTCGGCCGGCGCGGGGGTGCCGCCGAGCGCGGCGATCGGCGGCACGGCCGCGGCGGCCTTCGCCGGGCCGCGAACGGCCAGCAGGGTCAGCAGCACGCCGAACAGCCCAGCCAGCAGGCAGGTCAGCGGGGAGGGCAGCAGTGACAGGTGCACCGGGCCGAGGTCGAGCCCGCCGACCACGGCGGTGCCGGCCGCGCCGAGGGCGACGCCCAGCAGCACGCCCGTCGCCGAGGCGCCCACCCCGAGCAGCAGCCCCTGGCGGCGGATCAGCCGGCGCAGCTGCTGCCGGTCGGCGCCCACGCAGCGCAGCAGGGCGAGCTGGCGGGTCCGCTGGGCGAGCACCACGGTGAAGGTGTTGCCGACCACCATCCGCGCCACCGCGAGGGCGATCAGGACGAAGGAGAGCGCGGCAATCAGCACCATGCCGTACAGGGTGCTGCTCTGCCGGGTCGCCTCGTTGACCGAGGCCTCGTGGGTGTGCACCTGGACGTCGGCGCCGAGGGCGGCGCGCAGGGCTTCGACGGTCCCTGCCCGGGAGGCGCCGGGGGCGACCCGGACGTCGAGCCGGTCGGTGACGGCGCCGGCCGCGTAGCCGGCGACCGCGTCCGCCGGGACGCCGATGATCGGGACCCCGGCGAGGCTCGGGGCGCCCCGCTCGTCCAGGGTGCCCACCAGCCGGGCGGTGGCGGTGGTGCCGTCGGCCCGGGCCAGGTGCACCTCGGCGCCCACGGCGGCGTCCAGCCGGTGCGCCGTCCCGGTGTCGAGCAGCACCTCGCCGGGTCCGGCGGGCCAGCGGCCGTCCTTGAGCAGCTGCCAGCGCAGCGCCGGGTCCTCGGCGACGGCGCTGACCGCGGCGGTGCGGTCGAGCGGCCGCCCGTCGGCGGCCAGCACGCCGCCCTTGCCGGTCAGCCGCGGCGCCACCGCGGCCACCCCGGCGGTCTGCCGCACCCGCTCCGTCGCCGCCGCGTCCAGACCGCCGGCCGCGGTCTTCCCGGTCACTTGGATGTCACCGGGCCCGACCTCGGCGGCCGCGGTCTGGCTGAAGGAGTCGACCAGTGCCCCGCTGCCGCTGACGGAGGCGATCAGGAAGGCCACCCCGAGCGCGATCGCGGCCCCGCTCAGGAGCAGTTGGCGCAGTTGGCCGCGCAGTTCGGCCACGGTGTATCGGTACGTCGTCATGGTTCCCCGGCTCGTCCACCCTGGCCGGTACGGTGCTCCGGCAGGGGTCTCGACGAGCCTAGGAGCGGAGCGGCCGCGGGCCATCGGCACGAGGTCTGCTTCATGATCAATCCGTGGGCGGACGGTCTCCCGCCCCCTCCTCCTCCCGGAGAGGTACGCCGCCCCTGACACCGTCAGCCCCGGGAACGCCGAGGGCCCATGGAAATCCGAGGGCCCATGGAACGCCGACGGTCCGGGGAACGCCGACGGCCGCCCGCCCCCGGAGGGGCGGACGGCCGGTGCGCGGTGCCGCTCGGGCGTCAGATCTTGTCGTACACACCGAACACGTCGATGATCAGGTCGGTCGACTCCCAGCCCCGGTTCCAGACGTCGACGGTGTCGGCACCGCTGACGTCCGCCTGGACCAGGTTCGACACGGTGGCGCCCTTCTCCCAGTTCAGGACCGAGGAGTCCGGCGGCGTCGGCCGGACGGCCTTGCCGGTCCCGTAGGCGTCGGCCGCGTTCGGGTCCGGCGCGACCGAGAGGTGTCCGCTGCCCTGGGTGTTGGTCACCGTCGTGTTCAGGACGAGGGCCTCGGCCGACCGCCCGACGATCCCCCCGGCGTACTGCTGGTAGTAGTCCTGCCCCTTGAGCGGCAGGGACAGCGACCGGCTGTCCCACACGCGCCGGGGCTCCACCGGCCGGTAGGCGGACTTGCCGTCGGCGCTGTAGTAGCCGGTGACGTCCACGATCACGTCGGCCCCGGACCAGGAGCCGTTGCGGACGCTGACCTTGCCGTCCGCGCCGACCGGCACGATCACCGCGTTGGCCACCGTCTGCCCCGGCTCGAAGTTCAGGTTCGACGTGGCCGACGGCTGCCCGCCGCCCGGCGAGACCGTCAGGTGGCCCGAGCCCTGCGGGTTCGTCACCGTGACGTTGAGCGCCACGGCCGCCACCCCCTGGACCGGCAGCCCGCCCTGACCCGCGACCTGCAGGTCGAAGGTGCCCTGGCCGGCGACCTGCCCCTGCGCGGTGCCCTTGCCCTCACGGGTGTCGGCGATCCGCGCCGGCTTCACCGAGGTGTACCCGTTCGCCGCCGCCTTGGTGAAGTAGCCCGTCACGTCGGCGATCAGGTCCACCGTGCCACCGCTGCGGTTGGCCAGCTCGACGTACCCGTCCGCGCCGACCGGCACGATCGCCAGCGTCGGCACCGTCCTCCCCGCCGCGAAGTTCACGTTCGAGGTGGTCGGCTGCGACGTGCCGGAGGCGAACGCGATCACGTGCCCGTCCGCCACGGCGTTGGTCGCGGTGATGTTCAGCGCCACCGCCGACACCCCCGCCGGGATGCCGCCGCGGCCGGCCACCTTCACCCTGGTCGCGGCGTTCGGGCCGACGGCCCCGACGTACGGCGCCCCGGTGCCGTCCCGGGTGTCCAGCAGCCGGGTCGGCGCGTACGGGGTGAACTCGGAGCCGTTCAGCACCACCTCCGCGGTGGTGGTGGCGGTCAGCTTGCTGGTCTGGTCGGTCGCCGTGACCGTGATCGTGTGGGTGCCGGCCTTCCTGAACGTGTGCTTGAAGTGCCCGTACGCACTGGCGTTGGCCGCGTCCGTTTCGACCGGGCTGCCGTCGCCCCAGTCGAGCTGGTAGCCGATGGAGCCGTTGGGCAGGTCGGTGGTGACGCCGGTGGCGACCCCCACGCTGAGCGAGTCGGTGCTGTAGGAGCCCACTCCCACGGTGAACTTCGGCGCGGCCGACGGCGCCGAGGACGGCGCGGCGGCCGCGGTCTTCTGCTGTGCGGCCCCGACCCCCTTGGCCGCGAGGTCCTGCTCCGCGGCGGCCTGTCCGGCCTGCTCCGCGGGGGCTCCGGCGGCCGGAGCGGTGGCGGTCGCGGCCCCGCCGGGAGCGGCGGACGGGCCCGCCGCCTGCGCCACGGCGGGCACGAAGCCCACGACTGCCGCGACGACGGCGGTGGAGATGATGAAACGGTGACGGTACACCGGCCCCCCAGTGCTTGAACGAGTTCAAAAAGCCTGGGCCGGAGCCTACCTGACCAGCAGTTCGAGCCGAAACGGGAAGCCGGTCGCCCGCTCCCGGGGAGCGGACGGCCGGCGCACCGCGCATGACGTCGCGTCAGCTGGTCTCGTACCGGCCGAACACGTCGATGATCAGGTTGGTCGGCGACCAGCTCCGGTTCCAGACGTCGATCGTGTCGGTGTTCTTGAGGCTCGCCTGCACGAGGTTCGACACGGTGGCGCCCTTCTCCCAGTTCAGGACCGAGGAGTCCGGCGGCGTCGGCCGGACGGCCTTGCCGGTCCCGTAGGCGTCGGACGTGTTCGGGTCCGGCGCGACGGAGAGGTGCCCGCCGCCCTGGGTGTTGGTCACCGTCACGTTCATGACGACGGAGTCGAACGAGCCGAAGAGCTGCGGCACGTAGTGCCGGTAGTAGTCCTGGCCGGCGAGCCCCAAGCCCCAGGTCCGGTCGTCGTGCGCCCGCGTGGGCTCCTCCGGCATGTAGGCGGCCTTGCCGTCGGCGCTGTAGTAGCCGGTGACGTCCACGATCACGTCGGTTCCGGACCAGGAGCCGTTGCGGACGCTGATCTTGCCGTCCGGGCCGACCGGCACGATCACCGCGTTGGCGACCGTCTGCCCCGGCTCGAAGTTCAGGTTCGACGTGGCCGACGGCTGTCCACCGCTCGGGGAAACGGTGAGGTGGCCGGAGCCCTGCGGGTTCGTCACCGTCACGTTGAGCGCCACGGCCGCCACCCCCTGGACCGGCAGGCCGCCCTGACCCGCGACCTGCACCTCGAAGGTGCTCTGGCCGGCGGCCTGTCCCTGAGCGGTGCCCTTGCCCTCGCGGGTGTCGGCGATCCGCGCCGGGTTCATCGAGGTGTACCCGTTGGCCGCGGTCTTGGCGAAGTAGCCCGTCACGTCGGCGATCAGGTCCACCGTGCCGCCGCTGCGGTTGGCCAGCTCGACGTACCCGTCCGCGCCGACCGGCACGATCGCCAGCGTCGGCACGGTCTTCCCCGCCGCGAAGTTCACGTTCGAGGTGGTCGGCTGCTTCGCGCCGGAGGCGTAGGCGATCACGTGCCCGTCCGCCACGGCGTTGGTCGCGGTGATGTTCAGCGCGACGGCCGTCACCCCGGCCGGGATGCCGCCGTTGCCGACGACCTTCACCTTGGTGGTGCCGAACGCGGCGACCGCGCCGGCGGCCGGGGCCCCGGTGCCGTCCCGGGTGTCCAGCAGCCGGGTCGGCGCGTACGGGGTGAACTCGGAGCCGTCCAGGACCACTTCGAAGGTGGTGGTGTCGGTCAGCTTGCTGACCGGCTCGGTCGCCGTGACCGTGATCCGGTGGACACCGGCCTTGGCGTACTTGTGCTTGAGGAACACGTCCTCCGTGCCCAGGCCGTGCTCCGAGGCCGCGGGGGTGCCGTCGCCCCAGTCGACCGTGTAGTTGACGACGACGTACTTCAGGTCGGTGGAGACTCCGGCGGCCATGCCCATGCCGTGCGCGTTGGAGGTGGACGCACCCGTGAACACCTTGAAGTACGGCTCGGCGGCCGCGGCCTTCGGCGCGGTCTCGGCCTCGGCCTTGACCTCGGCCTTGGCGGCGGCGTCCTTCGCGGACCGCTCGGCGGCGGCCTCGACGGCGGCCTCCTGCTGCGCGGCCGCCTCCTTCGCGGCCCCGGCCCCGGCGGCCGGAGCGGTGGCGGTCGCGGCCCCGCCGGGAGCGGCGGACGGGCTCGCCGCCTGCGCCACGGCGGGCACGAAGCCCACGACTGCCGCGACGACGGCGGTGGAGATCATGAAACGGTGACGGTACACCGGCCCCCCAGTGCTTGAACGAGTTCAAAAAAGCCTGGACCGGAGCCTACCTGAACAAAGGTTCGGACCCGGCGGAATATCCGGCCACCTCCCGGCATCGGCCGGTGAACGGCACGGAGAACAGACGGGACGACCGCACCGGACCGTGCGGCGAACCGGCGGAACCGACCGGCCCGGCCGGCCCGGAAAGCGGCACAGGCCCCCCGCCCGACATGGGCGGAGGGCCTGTGACCTGCGTGTTCGTTGTGCCCCAGGCAGGATTCGAACCTGCGACACCGGCTTTAGGAGAGCCGTGCTCTATCCCCTGAGCTACTGAGGCGGGGCCCGCGTGCTGCCGGGCCGTTCACAGCGTACCGGATCGGGGCTGGGGCTCGGGGTGCGTCCTGTGGATCTTGTCGGATCGGGCCGCGGCGGCGCGGACCGGGCGGGATCCGCGGGAGGCGCCGCACGGCGGCGGAGGGGGTGCGGGTGGCCGACGGCGTGTCAGGGCGGGTCAAGTAGCCTGCCGGGCAGGGCGGGATCCGCCCCGGCGCGTCGCGTGAAGGAGACGAAGGACTCGATGAGACCTGCTGTGCGCCCGGTGGGCCGGCTGTTGGGGCAGGTGTGGGTGTGGCCCGCGCTGGTCATGCTGGCGGTGGGCGGGTACCGGCTGGGAACGCCGGACCTGTGGCGGGACGAGATGGCGACCTGGACGGTCTCCACCCGCTCGCTGGGCGACCTGCTGCGACTGCTCCAGCACGTGGACGCCAGCAACGGCGCGTACTACCTGCTGATGCACGGCTGGACGGCGGTGTTCGGCGACTCGACGCTCTCCCTGCGAATACCCTCCGTGCTGGCGATGGCCGGGGCGGCGGCGCTGGTGGCGCTCACCGCCCGACGGCTGTTCGGCAGCAAGGTGGCGGCGGTCGGCGCCGGGCTGCTGCTCGCGGTGCCCCCGGAGATCTCCCGGTACGCCCAGGAGGCGCGCTCCTACGCGCTGGTGACCTGCGCGATCGCGGCGGCCTCGTACTTCCTGCTGCGGGCCCTGGAGCGGCCGACCTGGCGGCGCTGGGCGCCGTATTGCGTGGCCATGGCGCTGGCCGGCGCCGGGCACCTCGTCTCCTTCAGCACGGTCGCCGGGCAGCTGGGGCTCCTGGCGCTGCACCTGTGGCGCACCCGTCCGGCGGCGGACCGGCGGCTGCTGTGGCAGTACCCGCTGGCGGTCGCCGTGGCGGCGCTGCCGGTGCTGCCGGTGGTGCTCCTGGGCAGCCGGCAGTCGGACCGGCAGCTGGGCTGGATACCGACCCCCTCCCTGCGCGGCCTCGCCTACTTCGGCGAGCGCCTCTTCGGCTCGGACCTCGTCTTCTACGCCTTCGTCCCGCTGGCGCTGCTGGCACTGGCACTGCCCGGCCGGCGGATCCAGGCCTGGCAGGCGCTCCTGCTCGCGGAGCTGCCGGTGGTGGGCGTCTGGCTGGTGTCCCGGCTGACCGACACCTCGTACTTCCTCGGGCGGTACCTGCTGTTCACGGTGCCCGCCTGGGCGGTGCTGGCCGGCGGCGGCGCCGGGGCGGTGTACGGCGCGGTGGCGGCCCTGGCCCGACGGCGCGGCCGGGCACCCCGGGGGGCCGTCGCGGTGGCCGGGCTGCTGACGGTCGGGCTGCTCGCGGCGCCGGCCGTGGTCGCGCTGCCGAAGCAGCCCGAGATCCGGTACGCGGACTCGCACAACGGCTCGGAGGAGCCGTTCAAGGCGGCGGCCCGGGAGATAGCGGCCGGCTACCGCACCGGGGACGGGATGGCGGCCCCGCTGGGCGACCAGGCCTGGGCGATGGCCTGGCCGGGCGTCAGCTACTACCTGCCCCGGGACGTCGTCCCCTTCCCGGTCTTCGTCGCGCAGAGCGCCGACGACGCCGAGGACCTCTCCCCGACGCCCTGCCCGCAGCCGGCGGACTGCCTGGGCGGGGTGTCCCGGATATGGCTGCTGGTCCTCGGCGACACCGAGGACCCGCTGGGCGCGATGCCGACCGACCAGGCGCAGGTGCTCCGCACCCAGTACGGCGACCCGGACCGGGTGACGCCGCTCGGCGGCCTCACGCTCGCGCTGCTCGACCGGGACGTGTAGGGGGCGAAGGAACGGAAGAAGGGGAGCCGGTGTGGACCGGCTCCCCTTCTTCCGTCCCGCGGTCGGCGCCTCAGCGCCTCAGTCGCTCAGCGCCTCACAGCGTGCGCAGCAGCCGGGACTGGATGGACGGCGGGTTCAGGTCGGCCTGGAGGGCCACCGGGACCTCCGCCTTGTCCTCGCCCGCGCCCACCCGCAGCGTGCCGACCTCCGTGCCGGCCAGCGCGCGGTGGCCGATCTTCGAGGTGTCCAGGGTGACCGTGCCGGAGATGCCGGGGAAGCCCGCCACCACCAGGTCCTTGGTCGCGACGACCGCGACCTTGCCGCCGATCCCGTCGTCCACCGAGCCGACGACGTCGCCCTTCTTCACCACGGTCTGGCCGGTCACGCCGTTCTGCGCGGCCTGGATCTGCTTGCCGCTGACCTTCAGCACGGTCGGCAGGATGCCGTCGCCCGGGTTGGGCGAGGTGGCCTGCTGGCCCAGCGTGACACCGAGGATCAGCCGCTGCACGCCGCCGATCTCCTTGTAGGCGGCCCACATCAGGCAGCCGCCGGCCGGGGTGCTGGAACCGGTCTTGACGCCGATGACGCCGGTCTTCGGGTTGATCAGGTTGTTGGTGTTGGAGATCTTCACGTTGTTGAAGTTGGTCTCCGGGGTGGAGACGATCTGCCGGAAGATCTCGTCCTGCATGACCTGCTCGGCCAGCTTCAGCTGGTCCTTGGCGGTGGACTTGGTGTCCGCGCTGAAACCCGCCGGGTCGGCGTAGATGGTGTTGGTCATGCCGAACTTGGTCGCGGTGTCGTTCATCAGCTTGACGAACGCGTCCTCGGAGCCGGAGTGGAAGCGGGCGAGCAGCCGGGCCACGTTGTTGGCCGAGGGCAGCATCAGCAGTTCCAGCGCCTGGTACTCGGTGATGACCTGGCCCTCGGTGAGGGTCACCCGGGACTCGTCGACGTTGCCGGACTCCTGCGCGGCCTGCTTGTCGACGGTGATCTTCGGACCGCTCTCCCCCTTCTTCAGGGGGAACTTCTGGAGGATCAGGTAGGCGTTCATCACCTTGGTGACGCTGGCGATCGAGGACGGCGTCTCCTGGCCCGAGCTGCCGAGGCTGCCGACGCCGACCACCTCGGCGGCGGACTGGCCCTTGGCCGGCCAGGCGAGGTCGAGCACGTCGCCGGAGAAGCTGTAGCTGCCCGCGGCGGTCATCTTCAGCTTGGGGTCCGGCAGCGGACGCAGCAGCTGGGCCACCGCGAGCGCGCCGAGCACCACGGCGAGGAAGACCGTCCAGATGGTGACCCGCTTGAGGGCGCGCCGCAGCGGCGAGACCGGGCGGGCGTTGAGGGAGGCCAGGACCTCCATCGCCTCGGCGGTGTTCTCCGGCGACGGCAGCGGCTCCGGGGCGGGCAGCGGCTCGGGCTTGGGCAGCGGCGGGACCGGCGGCACCGGCCGCGGGTCGGGCTCCGGCAGCGGCTTCGGCGCCGGTACGGGGGCGGGCTCGGGGGTCGGCTTCGGCAGCGGCGCCGGACCGGGGGTCGGCTCGGGCTCGGGAAGCGGCTTGGGCTCGGGCTTGGGCTCGGGCTTCGGCTCCGGCACGGTGCCGGTCCCGGGGACGGCGGCGGCCGCGGAGGCGCGCAGCGGCGCGGGCTTCTCCAACTTCTCGGCCTGACCCGGCCGCTGGCCCGACTGACCCGACTGGCCGGGCTGAGCGGGCTGAGCGGGCTTGGTCAGCGCGAGGGTCACGGAGCCGATGGCGGGAGCGCCGTCGTCGTCACCGGTGTCGCCGGTCTCCTCCGGGGTCTCCTCGGCCTTCCCTGCCTTCTCGGTCTTCGCGGCCTTCTCGACCGTCTCGGCCTTCTCGACCGGCTCCGCCGTGGCGGCTTCGTCGGTCTTGTCGGCCGCTTCGTCGGCCGGCTCGTCGAGCTTCTCCGCCGCCTTCTCCACCGGTGCGGCGGCAGGCTCGGAGCCGCCCTCGGAGCCGGTCTCCCCCGACGGCTCGGCCGTCTTCTCCCCGGCCTTCCCCGCCACCGCGGCACCTGTCCGCATGGCGAGACGCGGGTCGGCGGCGACCGGACGCCCGGCGGACTCCGTCACCTCCGCGGTGTCCGACGAGGACTCCTTCTCCTCGCCCCCACCTTCGGAACTCCCCTTGCCGGCAGCCTTCACCAGCTCCTCGGGCAGCCGCAGCGCGGTGGTCCGGTTGTCCACCGGCAGCCGCAGCATCGTCGTCCGGCTGTCCACATCCCGGACGCGGAGCTGCACGGTCGAGCCGCCCTTGGGCGCCGTCGCCGGGGCGTCGTCGGACGCCTCCGGGGCGGCCTCGGCGGAGGTCTCCGCGGGGCTCTCCGAGGCGGTGCCGGAGTCGGCGGCCGAGGAGGCGTCGGAGGAGGCGTCGGAGGAGGTCTCCGCGGTCGCCCCGGTCTCAGCCGCGGCTGACGCCCGGTCGGCCGCCGCACCGGAGCCGCCCCCGGCCGGCCCGGCGGCGCCGGCCGCCGCACCGGTCCGTTCGGGTTCGCGGTCCCGCTGCCGCTCGTCGCCGTCCCTCAGCACCCTGTCGGGGGACTCGCCCACGTATCCCAGCCTCCTCAACGCCCGGCGGGGCACCGGCGAACCCGATTTCGGGAAGCCGACGCCCCGCCCCGTGTACCTGTACAGTCTCCGCCACCGGCGGCCGTTCCGGCCGCGCACACCCCGCCCGACCGGCGCTTATTGTCGTCGCCCGGCCGCGCCGCGGTCTGTTCACCGCTCAGACGCAGGGCCCGCCGCCGCCGGTTCCGCGCCTTCACCGCAAGGTCACGATTCGGAGGCGTACTCGACAAGCCCGTGTGAGAGGCGTCACCCTGTCTCTCATCCACGCGGGGAGGCTTGGATGGGCAAGAGCCGCAGAACTGTTCCCGAGGAACTCTTGCTGCTCGCTTTGGACCCGACCACGGGTACCACGGCGCAGCCGCAGACCCTCGACCTCGGACTTGCCGGGGCCCAGCTCGTCGAGCTGTCCCTGGCCGGACGGATCGTACCGGAGGGAGACCGGATCGCCGTCGTGCTCGCACGGCCGACCGGCGACCCGACCCTCGACCATGCACTGGAACTGCTGCGCCGACGCGGCAGTCCGGTCCGCGCGGCGCACTGGATCGGCGGGCCCCGGCTGGGGCTGCGGCAGACGTATCTGGCGCACCTGGAGCGCTGCGGCATGGTCACGGCCGTACCGGGCCAGGTGTGCGGCGTGCTGCCGACGACCCGGTACCAGGCGTCCGACGACTGCACCAACGCCGCGATCAAGCAGCGGCTGGACACCGCGATCCGCACCGGCGTCCCGCCGGATCCGCGGACGGCGGCGCTCGCGGCGCTGGCCCACTCGGTCGGCCTGGGCAAGCACCTGTACCCGGGCAACGAGGGCCGGTCCTCGCGGTCGCGGCTGCGCGACCTGATCCGGTACGACCCGCTGGGCGGGATGGTCGCGCACGCCGTGATGGACGTGCAGAACGGCCTACCGGCTCAGCAGAACCGTTCTTCCCAGGGTTCCGGGGCCGCTTCCGGCCGTCCTGGCGCCCGTACGGCGGGCCGGGGTTCGGGCGGGCGGGTCCCCGCCTCCCGGGTCGGCGTGCGCTGATCACAGCGGCGTGCACTGATCTCGGCGGAGCGCACTGACCGCGGCGGTCCGCGCGGCCCGGCGGGCAGCCATCACGGCGCCCGACACCACCGGCCGCACGCCCGCCGCACGCCCGCCGGCACCGGTCGCGCGTCCGACGCCAACGGCCGCGCACCCGGCGGCGTACGCCGCCCCGCTCGCACCGCCCGAGGGCGCTGAGCGACCCGACGCACGACCGGTACCACCGGCGCCAGGAGCACGACGCGCACCGGCCGCACCGGACGCACCACCGGCACCACCAGCACCGAGGGGCGGTCGCCCCGCGACGCGAGTCGCCCGGCGACCGCCCCTTCGCCGTCCCCGGACGCCCGGCAACCGCCCGCCCCCCGCACGCGCCGGGGCAGGTGCGGGCCGGTCCGGGGACGGCCTCCGCAGTACCTGTCCGAGTCGTCCGAGCCGCATTACCACCTGGGGGCTTTCGCTGTCTCGCGGAAGTGCTTTTCCGATGATCTGTTCTACCGCGCTGCTGTGATTCCCCGGCGCCGACCTGGCCCAAGGTGACATGCTGCTCCAAGTCAGGGGGGTTGGTCCCAATGTCCGAAGTGTTCCGAGGACTGCCGTTCCAACGAGCACCAGAGGTCCGGCCGGAGGTCGAAGTGTCCGCCAACGTCAATCCCACCGTGCGCCGTCGGCGCCTCGGTTCGGAGCTGCGCAAACTCCGTGAGGGCCTCGGCATGACGGCGGAGGAGGTCGCCGGCCGGCTGATGGTCTCCCAGTCGAAGATCAGCCGGTTGGAGAACGGCCGGCGCAGCATCAGCCAGCGCGACGTGCGCGACCTCTGCGACGTCTACAAGGTGCCCGACGACCAGTTGCGCGCCAGCCTGATGGAGATGGCCAAGGAGTCCCGCCAGCGCGGCTGGTGGCACGACTTCAACGACATGCCGACCCCGTACAGCGTCTACATCGGGCTGGAGGCCGAGGCCTCCTCGATCCGCGCGTACGAGTCCTCCTTCGTCCCCGGCCTGCTGCAGACCGAGCACTACGCCCAGGCCGTGGTCGAGGGCACCCAGCCGGACACCGACGCGGTCGCCGTGCAGCGCCGGGTGCAGGTCCGGATGAAGCGCCAGGAGCGCGTCCACGGCGAGAACCAGCTGGGCAGCCTGTGGACCGTCATAGACGAGGCGGTGCTGCGCCGCGAGGTGGGCAGCAAGGCGGTGATGGCCCAGCAGCTGCGGCAGATGCTGGAACTCAGCCAGCGCCCGAACATCACCATCCAGGTGATCCCGTTCTCGCACGGCGCCCATCCCGGAATGACCGGGACATTCTCGCTGCTGGAGTTCCCCGAGTCAGCCGATTCCACAGTTGTCTACTTCGAAGGTGTGACGAGCGATCTCTACCTGGAGAAGGAGGCGGACGTGCGCCGCTATACCGGTCTGTACGACTACCTGAGAGCGGCCGCACTCGGTGTCGCGGAGAGCCGGTCGCTGATAGCCGACATCGAGAAGGAATTCCACGAATGATCACCCCGTCCGAGTACGGAACCCCTTGGCACAAGAGCAGTCACAGCGGGGGCCAAGGCGCCTGTGTGGAGATCGCCGTCCCCGGCGCGGGGGAGGTGGCCGTCCGGGACTCCAAGGACCCCCGGGGCCCCCAACTGCGCTTCTCGACCGAGGCGTGGAACACCTTCGCCTCGGCGGCGGCGGGCGGCGCCTTCGGCGAGCTCCCGGGCTGACCCCCCTCCGGTTCCGCACTCGGACCAGTTGCCCGTAGCGGTGTCCGTCGCCCGTCGGCGGCCGGCGCTACGGGCAACTCCCGTTCCGGGGGCCGCCCCGGCCCGGCTCCGGTCCCGAGGGCCGGTCCCGCGGGCCGGTCCCGGTTCAACTCCGGCTCACAAGGCCCCGGTTCAGCCCGCCACCGGGTAGCGGGTGGTCCAGTTGGCGCCCTCCGGGGTCCGCCGGTCGTGCAGTTCGGTGCCGTGCACCAGCTCCATCACGAAGTCGTCGGCGAGTTCGAGGATCGCCCCGCGCCCTTCGAGCCCGGCCAGCAGGCCCGGCGGCAGCGCGGTGTCCCCGTGCAGCGCCCCGAGCAGGTTGCCGCAGATCGCGCCGGTGGAGTCGCTGTCCCCGGAGTGGTTGACGGCGAGCAGCAGGCCCGAGCGGACGTCGTGCGCGACGAGGGCGCAGTAGACCCCGATCGCCAGCGCCTCCTCGGCGACCCAGCCCTCCCCCAGCGCCTCGACCCGCTCGGCGGACGGCTCGCCGGCCCGCACCGCGTCCAGGGCGGCCCGCAGCGCCGCGGTGGTCTCCTCGTGCGCCGACCGCTCGGAGAGCAGGGCGAGCGCGAGGTGGACGCCCTCCTCCAGGGTGCCGCCGCGGGCGACGGACTGGACGATCACCGCGAGCGCGCCCGCCGCGAGGTAGCCGGTGGGGTGGCCGTGGGTGAGCACCGAGCACTCCACCGCGAGCTGGAACACCAGGCCCGGCTCCCAGGTGGTGAGCAGTCCGAAGGGCGCCGCCCGCACCACCGTGCCGCAGCCCTTGGAGTGCGGGTTCTTGGGGGCCTCCAGGGTGCCGAGCCGCTCGGCGTGGGCCCCGCTGAGGCCGGACAGGCAGCCCTGGCCGGGGGCGCGCTGGGCGTACAGCCACTCCTCGCGGCCGAGCCAGCCGAGGTCGGGGCGGCGCTCGTCCGGGCCCCAGTCGCGCTGGGTGGCGGCCCAGCGCAGGTAGGCCAGGTGCAGGTCGGTGGGCGGGTGCCAGCTGCCGGTGTCCCGTCGGATGTGGGCGCGTATCAGTCCGTCGACGGTGAAGAGGCTGAGCTGGGTGTCGTCGGTGACGGCGCCGGTGCGCCCGTACGCGGGGACGTAGCCGGTGACGCCCTGCGGGCCGTGCTGGGCCCGGATCTTCTCCAGCGACTCGAACTCGACGCCGGCTCCGAGCGCGTCGCCGATGGCACCGCCGAGCAGACAGCCCCGCACCCGGCTGCGGTAGTCCTGCTGCTGGGCGCGTGACCACAGTGGCATCACGACGGGGCGCCTTTCCTCGGGCGTGTGGGGGTCCGCGCGACGCTCGGCCGGGCGCGCGCCCTCGCACTGTATTCGAAGAGCCGGTCGGACCGGCCCCGTCCCCCGGACTTCGGCGCACCCGTCCCCGGGAGTTCACCGCCCCGTCC
>NZ_JBHVEU010000066.1:0-26931 GCF_042802075.1 Kitasatospora sp. NPDC057518 | reverse complement strand
CCCCGGAACCGAGCCCCGCGCTCGGTTCCGGGGGCCGTTCGCGTACGGCGGCGGCCCGTGCGACGTACTGACACGACCGTTCGACTGTGGAATGATCCGCTCCGCCCTCAAGTCGATCAAGGACGGATCAAGCGAGGGCAAAAGCGTCACCAAAGCTCAACAGCGCCCAGGGGGGCTCCTTTTGTCCAGAATCCGTACGGCTCTCGTCGTCGGTGCGACGCTGCTCGGGACGGTCGGCCTGCCGGCCGTCTCCGCGGGCGGCGCGGCCGCGGCGGGCACCACCCTCCACGTCCACCGCACGACCGGCTGCACCAACAGCGGCACCGGCACCGAGTCGGCGCCGTACTGCACCATCGCTCCGGCGCTGGCCGCCGTCCAGCCGGGCCAGACGGTCGAGATCGGCGAGGGCACGTACCCCGAGGACCTGACCTTCACCCGGTCGGGCACCGCCGGGGCGCCGATCACCGTCCGCGGCGTCACCGGCCCAGGGGGCTCGGGCCCGATGATCGGCGACCAGAAGACTCCCGTCAACGGGTTCGTCGTCCGGGGCGCCGACCACCTGCGCTTCGAGAACCTCTACCTCACCGCGGCCCCGAAGAGCACCCTCCTGGTGGACGGGGCCCGCGACGTCTCCTTCGACCAGGTGACCATCGCCGAGGGCGCCACCCTGCACGTCACCAACGGCTCCGCCGACGTGCGCTTCGCACGCGGCAGGATCGGCTCCTACCAGGACCCGGCGGTCACCGTGGACGGCGGCTCCACCGG
Source organism: Kitasatospora sp. NPDC057518 (assembly GCF_042802075.1). Classification (NCBI taxonomy): domain Bacteria; kingdom Bacillati; phylum Actinomycetota; class Actinomycetes; order Kitasatosporales; family Streptomycetaceae; genus Kitasatospora; species Kitasatospora sp. NPDC057518. Next base: position 26,166 of record NZ_JBHVEU010000066.1, on the reverse strand, counting down.
CACGGTCGTGACCACCAACCAGGTGTACAAGCCCGGGTCCGGACCCGGGACCGTGCCCGGCATCGTGGTGAAGGACGCCCCGAACACCGTGGTGGTGGCCAACACCGTCAACGCGCCCTGCTCCCGGAGCATCGTGCTGGACGGCGGCTCGGCCGGCGCGGTGGTCGAGAACAACGTGGTGAACAGCGCGAACGGCCCGCGGGCCTGCGGCGCCAGGTCCGCCGACGCCATCGGCATCACCGTCGGGCCGGACGCCACCGCCGGCAGCAAGGTCGACTACAACGTGGTCGACCCGCGCAGCGGCGGCCCGGCCTACAGCTGGGCCGGCAGCCCGTACACCTCGCAGGAGGCCTTCACCGCGGCCACCGGCCAGGGGGAGCACGACATCGTGGCGCCCAGCCTGGTGGACCGGGGCCCGGACGCGCCGGCCGACCCCAAGGTCGACTCGGCGGACGAGAACGCCCCGGGCATGCTCCCGACCGACTCCGAGGGCAGGGCGCCCGTCGACGACCCGACGGTGCCCAACACCGGTACGGGCAGCGGCACCCGCGACCGCGGCGCGACCGAACGGTCCTTCGTCGGCAGCGCGTTCACCCCGGCCGGCCCGACCCGGCTGCTGGACACCCGGGCGCCGATCGGCGTGCCGTCGGCGGCGGCCGTGCCCGCCTGGGGCACCGTCGACCTCCCGGTCGCGGGCCTCGCGGGCGTCCCGGCCGAGGGCGTCACCGCCGTGACGATGAACGTCACGGTCACCGAGCCGCAGGCCGACGGCCACCTCACCGTCCACCCGCACGGCGACCAGCGCCCGAACGCCTCCAACCTCAACTGGACGGCCGGCCGGACCGCCCCGAACCTGGTGACCGTCCCGGTGAAGGACGGCAGGGTGTCCTTCTACAACGCCTCCGGCGGCACCGTGCACCTGATCGCCGACCTCGCCGGCTACCACACCGCCGAGGGCAGGATCAGCTACCACCCCGATGGCCCCGAGCGGCTCCTGGACACCCGCGTCCAGCCGGGCGGCAGCGCACCCGTCCCCGCCTGGGGCACCCTCACCCTCGACCTCGTGAACTACCCCTACCTCGCCGGAATGACCCTGAACGTCACGGCCGTCGAGCCCGGCGCCGAAGGCCACCTCACCGTCTACCCCCAGGGCGACACGGTGCCCAACGCCTCCAACCTCAACTTCCTGCCCGGGGAGACCGTCGCCAACCAGGTGGTCGTCCCGGTCAGCAAGGGCAAGGTCTCCTTCCACAACGCCAGCGGCGCCCCGCTGCACCTCGTGGTCGACAGGTTCGGCTACCAGGCGTACTGACCCCGCTCCGTACGAACGGCCCCCGGAACCAGGCCCCGTGCCCGGTCCCGGGGGCCGTCGCCGTCCGGTCCAGAGGTTCGCGGAAACCTCCTTGGCGCCGGTTCCCGCGCCGTGGAATGATCCGGACGCTCTCCGGACGATCTATTCCCGACGCCGGGGGGTCGAAATGCGTCACAAGTGTTTCAAAGTGCCCTGGGGGGTTCCCATTTCCAGATTCCGTACAGCTCTCGCCGCCGGCGTGACGCTGCTCGGGGCGGTCGGCCTGCCGGCCGTCTCCGCGAGCGGCGCGGCCGCGGCCGGCGGCACGCTCTACGTCGACAACGCCACCTACGCGCACTGCACGGATGGTGGCACGGGTACCCAGTCGGCTCCGTTCTGCACCGTGGGCGCGGCTGCGGCCGCCGTCCAGCCGGGACAGACGGTCGAGATCGCCGCAGCCGAGTACCGTGACACCGCGTTGTCCCTGACCCGCTCCGGGACCACTGAGGCCCCGATCACCTTCCGTAGCAAGAGCGGCGGTGTCCGGCTCGTCGGAGGTCCGGGTAATCAGGACAACACCATCACTGTCAAGGGCGCCGACCACCTGCGGTTCGAAAACCTGGCAGTGGTGAGCACCATGCGCTCGGCCGTGGTGGTCGACGGCGGGCACGACGTCTCGTTCACGAACGTCGCGGTCTGGGGCAGCGGGGTCCGTATCACCAATTCCTCCGACAAGGTGACCTGGGCCCGGAGCGAGTACAAGTACGGGTGGGGCCCGGCCGTTCAGGTCGACGGTGGTTCCACCGGGACCATCCTGACCACCAACGTGTTCCGGAACGTCAGCGCCGGAGGTCTGACCGGCATCGTGGTCAAGGACGCCCCGAACACCGTCGTGGTGGCCAACACCGTCGAACCGGTGTGCTCTGCGGGGATCGTTCTGGACGGCACGTCGTCGGGCGCGGTGGTCGAGAACAACGTGGTGACCGAATCGCGGGACCGGTGCGCAGATCCGGCCGCCGCCACCGGGCTCACCATCGGGGCGAGCGCCACCGTGGGCACCAAAGCCGACTACAACCTGGTCGACCCGAGCGGCAGCGGCGGTGCGGCCTACAACTGGAGCGGGGCGACCTACCAGAGCCAGCAGGCGTTCACCACGGCCACAGGTCAGGGGACGCACGACTTCGTCGAGTCGACGAACTGGGCGAGGGGCCCGTTCGCGCCGGTCGACCACCGGATCGACTCGGCGGACGAGAACGCCCCGGGCATGCTGCCGACCGACATCAGTGGGGCCTCCGCGGTGGACGACCCGCTCACCGCCAACATCGGTACCGGCAGTGGCATCCGTGACCGTGGCGCGGCCGAGCGGACGGACGTCGGCAGCACCTTCACCCCGGCTGGTCCGACGCGTCTGCTGGACACCCGTGCGGCGATCGGCGTCCCCGTGGCCCAGGCGGTTCCGGCCGGGGGCACCGTCGACCTCCAGTTGGAGGGCGTGGCCGGCATCCCGGCGAGCGGTGTCGCTGCTGTGACGATGAACGTGACGGTCACCGATCCACAGCAGGACGGCCACCTGACCGTGTACCCGAGCGGCACGTCGGCGCCGGACTCGTCGAGCCTCAACTGGTCGGCCGGGCGGACGATCGCGAACCAGGTGACGGTGCCGGTACGGAACGGCAAGGTGTCGTTCTACAACGTTTCCGGCGGCACGGCGCACCTGATCGCGGACCTGGCGGGCTACTACAGCGACAACCCGAAGGGGTCGCTGTTCCACGCCCAGGGCCCGACGCGGCTGCTGGACACGCGTGCGCCGATCGGCGTTCCGGTGGCGCAGGCAGTGCCGGCCTGGGGCACGATCGACCTGCCGGCCACCGGTGTGGCGGGGGTTCCGGTGTCGGGTGTGACGGCGGTGACGATGAACGTGACGGTGGCCGATCCGCAGGCCGACGGACACCTCACGGTGTACCCGCACGGTGATGCTGCGCCCAGCTCGTCGAACCTGAACTGGACTGCCGGGCGGACGATTCCGAATCTGGTGACGGTGCCGGTGAAGGACGGGAAGGTGTCCTTCTACAACGCCTCCGGCGGTGCGGTGCAACTGGTCGCCGACCTGGCCGGCTACTACGCCACCGAGGGCAAGGTCACCTACCGCCCGGCCGGGCCGGTCCGGATCCTCGACACCCGGCAGATCACTCAGTGGCCCGAGTGGCCGTGGGAGACCCGACCCAAGGGCACCGTCCCGGCCTGGGGCACCCAGGACATCCCGATCAACGTCTCGCCGAGCGTCGCTGCGGTGACCCTGAACGTGACGGTCACCGAGCCGGGCGCTGAGGGCCACCTGACCGTCTACCCGCACGGTGACGTGGCGCCGAACGCCTCGAACCTGAACTTCCTGCCCGGCGAGAGCATCGCCAACCAGGTGGTCGTCCCGGTGAAGGACGGCAAGGTGTCGCTCTACAACGCGAGCGGTGCTCCGCTGCACCTCGTGGTCGACGAGTTCGGTGCCGAGAGCTACTGAACCCCCGCCCCACCCCGACGGCCCCGGTGCCGAGCCCCGTGCTCGGCGCCGGGGCCGTCCGGCTGAGTAGGCTCGGGCGGGTGAGCACCCCACATCCCTTCCCCGACCTGCGTGGCGCCGCCACCGGTGTCGGTTCGCTGCCCGGTACCGACGCCCGGGAGGCCGCCAAGACCTCCACCGGGGCACTGGAGCACCTGCCGTTCCTGCCCGAGCTGCCCGCGCGCGGGCCGGGCGCGGACATGATCGGCCGCGGCGCCGGCCTGCTGGTCGAGCTGTTCGCGCAGACCGAGCCGAGCGGCTGGCGGTTCACCGACCGTCCGGGCCGGGACACCCGGCGCGCCCATTCCTGGCTCGGCGAGGACCTGGACGCGCTGGAGGAGTTCACCCAGGGCTACCAGGGGGCGGTCAAGGTCCAGGCCGTCGGCCCGTGGACGCTGGCGGCGAGCATCGAGCTCAAGCACGGGGAGAAGGCGCTCTCCGACCCCGGTGCCTGCCGGGACATCGCCGGCTCGCTGACCGAGGGCCTGCGCCGCCACCTCGCGGACGTCCGCAGGCGGGTGCCCGGCGCGGAGGTGGTCCTCCAGCTCGACGAGCCCTCGCTGCCGGCCGTGCTGTCGGGGTCGGTGAAGACCGCGAGCGGTTTCCAGCGGCTGCGCTCGGTCGACCGGCAGGTCGCCGAGGAGGTGCTGCGCGAGGTGGTCGGGGGCCTGGACGCGCCGGTCGTCGTGCACTCCTGCGCGCCGGACGTCCCGGTCCCGCTGCTGCGCCGGGCCGGGGTCGCCGGGATCTCGCTGGACTTCTCCCTCCTCACCGAGCGCCAGGACGACGATCTCGGCGAGGCGGTGGAGGGCGGCACGATGATCCTCGCTGGTGTCGTCCCCGCCACTGACCAGGCAGTGTCCGACCCTGCCGGTAGTGTCCAGGGTGTCAGGACCTTGTGGCGCAGGCTCGGGTTCGCCCCGGAGCTGCTGGGCCGTCGCGTGCTGGTGACGCCGACCTGCGGGTTGGCCGGGGCCTCCCCGGCGTACGCGCGCAGGGCGCTGTCGTCCGCGGCGCGGGCGGCACAGAGCCTGGTGGACAACCCGGAATGAGAACGTAGGAGGGCTTGCGGTGACGGCTGTCGAGGGCTGGGAGGACGTCCCGGCGGAGGTGCGCAGGCGGCACGCCGAGCTGGCGGCGGAGATCACCGACCACCGGGCCCGGTACTACGAGCAGGACGCGCCGGTCGTCAGCGACGCCGAGTTCGACGTGCTGATGCGGGAGCTGGAGGGGATCGAGGCCGAGCACCCGGCCCTGGTCACCCCGGACTCGCCGACGCAGCGGGTCGGCGGCGCCCCCACCGTGCTGTTCGCCGAGGTCGAGCACCGTGAGCGGCTGCTCAGCCTGGACAACGCGATGGACGACGAGGAGCTGGCGGCCTGGGCGGAGCGGGTCGCCACCGAGCTGCACGGCATCGACTACCACTACCTGTGCGAGCTGAAGGTGGACGGCCTGGCCGTCAACCTCACCTACGAGAACGGGCAGTTGACGCAGGCGGCGACGCGCGGCGACGGCCGGGTCGGCGAGGACATCACCGCGAACGTCCGCACCATCAAGGAGATCCCGCACCGGCTCAAGGGCGAGAACGTCCCGGAGCTGGTGGAGATCCGCGGCGAGGTCTACTTCCCGACGGAGGAGTTCGACGCGCTCAACGCCTCCTTCGCGGAGGAGAACGAGCGGCGCCGGCAGGAGAACGAGGAGCGCGCCAGGGAGGGCAAGCGGCCCCGGGCGATGATCCGGCTGTTCATGAACCCCCGCAACGCCGCCGCCGGTTCGCTGCGCCAGAAGGACCCGCACGTCACCGCCTCCCGCCCGCTGCACATGGTGGTGCACGGCATCGGCGCCCGGGTCGGCTTCGACATCGACAACCAGTCGCACGCCTACCGGCTGCTGCACGACTGGGGCCTGCCGACGGCCCGGCACAACAGGGTGGTGGGGACGCTCGCCGAGGTGCGGGCGTTCATCAAGCACTTCGGCGAGCAGCGGCACTCGGTCGAGCACGAGATCGACGGCGTGGTGGTGAAGGTGGACGAGATCGCCCTGCAGGGCCGGCTCGGCGCCACCTCCAAGTCGCCGCGCTGGGCGATCGCCTGGAAGTACCCGCCGGAGGAGGTCACCGGCCGGCTGGCGGAGATCAAGGTCGGCATCGGCCGCACCGGCCGGGCCACCCCGTACGCGGTGCTGGCCGAGCCGGTGAAGGTGGCCGGCTCGATGGTGCAGTACGCGACGCTGCACAACCAGGAGATCGTCAAGGCCAAGGACGTGCTGCTCGGGGACACCGTGGTGCTGCGCAAGGCGGGCGACGTCATCCCGGAGATCCTCGGCCCGGTGTACGACCTGCGGGACGGCACCGAGCAGGCCTTCGTGATGCCCTCGCACTGCCCGGAGTGCGGCAGTGAGCTGCGGCCGATGGCCGAGGGGGACATCGATCTGCGCTGCCCGAACGCGGAGCGCTGCCCGGCCCAGATCCGGGAGCGGATCGCCTTCCTCGGGGGGCGGCAGTGCCTGGACGTGGAGGGGCTGGGCTACGTCGCGGCCACCGCGCTGACCCAGCCGCTGGAGCCGGCCGAGGCGCCGGTGCGCAACGAGGCCGACATCTTCCGGCTGACGCGGGAGAAGCTGCTGCCGATCAAGGTGCTGGTCCGGGACCCGAAGACGGGCATGCCGAAGCTGGACGACAAGACGGGCAAGGAGAAGGAGGTCTTCTTCTTCGCCACCACCAAGGGCGAGCCGAAGAAGTCGCTGCAGGCCCTGATCGACAACCTGGAGGCGGCGAAGCAGCGGCCGCTGTGGCGGTTCGTCAACGGTCTGTCGATCCGGCACGTCGGCCCGGTCGCCGCGCAGGCGCTGGCCCGGGAGTTCCGCGACCTGACGAAGATCTTCGAGGCGAGCGAGGAGCAGCTGGCGGCCGTCGAGGGGGTCGGTCCGACGATCGCCCGCTCGATCCAGGAGTGGTACGCGGAGGAGTGGCACAAGGAGGTCCTCCGGAACTGGGAGGCGGACGGCGTCCGCTTCACCGAGGAGTTCGCGGACGAGGAGGAGTCGGAGCGCCCGCTGGAGGGGCTGACCGTGGTGGTGACGGGCACGCTGGCCGGCCACACCCGGGACGGCGCCAAGGAGGCGCTGACCTCGCGCGGAGCGAAGGTGACCGGTTCGGTTTCGAAAAAGACCGATTTTGTGGTCGCTGGTGACAACCCAGGGTCCAAGTACGACAAGGCTGTTCAGCTCGGCCTGCCGGTCCTGGACGACGCGGGGTTCACCGTCCTGCTCGCCGACGGGCCGTCCGCCGCCCGCGCCCACCTGGGGCTTCCGGAGCCCGAGGAGGCCGGAGAGGCGGCGGGGGAGACTGTCGAGGACTGATCCGGAGCCGCCCCGATCGGCTGATGACCGGATCGGTGTTGTTATCGTCCTGATGCAACGTCACCGGGTGCCGCACCGTGAAAGCGGGCATTGTGTCACTGTGCGGCACCCGGGCGCGGTGGCGCGTTTCCGGTTGTCCGAAAGTCTGCCCACCGGGTGGACCCCGGCATACCCTGGAGCGCAACAGAGTGTCAGCAGGGGTGGGGGCGCCGGCTGGACCGGAGTTCCACGGGGTCGCTCCATGCCCGGCAGCTGTCGGTACCGGCACGGTGCCTCACCGTAAGGCGGCCTGACGGGGCGGGCCCGACGGAGGACAGGGCTTATGGATCGTACGACCGGCGGTGCGCCCACACGCCCGCCGCAGGGGGTGGCGGGTGCGGTCCTGCTGCTCGGCGTGCTGCTGGCCGGAGCCGCGCCGCTCATCCCGCTGGCCGTCCTGGTCTACCGGTACGAACCCGAGTTGCTGCCGCTGTTCGCCGTGCCCCTGGCGGTGCTGGTGGCGGCCTGGCGGATCGCCCGGGACCGCGCCCGCGACCAACTGACCGACCCGCTGACGGATCTGCCGAACCGTCAGGCCCTGCTGCTGGCCGCCCAGGAGGCGATTGCGGAGTGTGAGCAGGGGTACAGCGTCGGTCTCATCCTGCTCGACCTCGATCGCTTCCGATCGCTCAACGACACACTCGGTCATACGGCCGGCGACCGGCTGCTGGTTCACATCGCCCGCCGGCTGCACCGGGCCCTGCGCTCCGGCGGCCCGGCCGGCAGCGCCACCCGGGAGTCCATCGACGACGTCTTCGCCGGCCTGCCCCGGCACTACCGCCGCGGCCGCCCGATGGTGGCCCGGATGGGCGGCGACGAGTTCGCCGTCCTGCTGCCCGGCATCAACTGCCCGGACAGCCTGGAGCGGGTCGCCAAGGCGCTGATCGCCGAACTGGCCGCCCCGATCCGGCTGGACGGGCTGCTGCTCGTCCTGGAGGCCAGCGGCGGCGTCTGCGTCTACCCGCAGCACGCCCAGGACGCCGAGTCGCTGCTGCGCCGGGCCGACGTCGCGATGGGCCACGCCCAGCGCGGCTGCTGCGGCGTCGCCCAGTACGACGAGACCCAGGACGCCGACACGCCGTACCGGATCGGGCTGTTGGGGGACCTGCGCCGGGCGCTGGAGACCGGCGAGGTGCAGCTGCACTACCAGCCGAAGGTGGCCTTCGACGGCCGGGTGGTCGGCCTGGAGGCGCTGCTGCGCTGGGAGCGGCCAGGCCAGGGGAAGGTCTCGCCGGACGAGTTCGTCGGGCTCGCCGAGTCCAGCGGCCTGATGCCGCGGCTCACCGACTACGTGCTGGAGGCGGCCGTCGGCCAGCTCGCCTACTGGCGCGAGCAGGGCCTCCAGGTGCAGGTCGCGGTCAACGTCTCGCCGCGCGACGTGCTCAACCCCGGCTTCGCCCAGCGGGTGGCCGGCCACCTCGTCCGCCACCAGGTGCCGGCCCACGCGCTCCAGCTGGAGATCACCGAGCGGCTGCTGCTGGACGACTCCCGGCGGGCCGCCGACACCCTGGCCGAACTGCGCGGCTACGGCGTCGGGATGTCCCTGGACGACTTCGGCACCGGGCACTCCTCGCTGGTGCGGCTGCGCAGCCTGCCGGTCGGCGAGCTGAAGATCGACCGCTCCTTCGTCTCCCGGATGGTCGCCGACGACCACGACGCGGCGGTGGTCCGCTGCTCGGTGGAGCTCGCCCACTCGCTGGGCCTGACCGTGGTCGCCGAGGGCGTCGAGGACGACGAGACCTGGGAGCGGCTGCACTGCATGGGCGTGGACGCCGTCCAGGGCTGGCTGGTGTCGGCCGCGCTGCCGGCCGAGCAGGCCACCGCCTGGCTGCGGGTGCACCGCACCGGCGCCCCGCCGGTGGAGCGGCTCGGCCTGCCGCCCCAGCTGCACGCCGGCTTCCAGCCGGCCCAGGGCGCCAAGCCGATCGGCCCGGCGGCCAGGCCGCCGGCACTGCCGCCGACGACGCTCCCGCCGGTCCGGCCGCCGGTCATCCCGCCCACGCTGCCGCCGGTGGCCCAGGTGGTGCAGGCCGCGCACCGGGAGATCAAGCCGCAGGGCTGGGCCCGCACCCGGCCGCAGTAGCCCGCCGGACGCCGCCGCCGGGCCGCGACGGGAGCCGGCGACGGGCGTGACAGGTGTCGGCGACGGCCGCCGCGGATCACTCGTTGGCCGGGGTAGGGGACGGGCCCCATAGGATGGGGTCCAAAGACCACGAGGACGGAGCGCCGAACCCGGCTGCTCCTGCCCGGGCCCGGCTCCGCCCGCAAGGCACCGCCGGGTCTCACCAGAACTCACCCTGAGGATCGCTGCATGCCTGGCATCACGCGCGAGGAGGTCGCCCACCTCGCCCGGCTGTCGCGTCTTGAGCTGAAGCCCGAAGAGCTGGACCACTTCGCCGAGCAGCTCGACGTGATCATCGGCGCGGTCGCCCGCGTTTCCGAGGTCGCCGGACAGGACGTCCCGCCGACCTCCCACCCGCTGCCGCTGACCAACGTCATGCGCGCGGACGAGGTGCGGCCGTCGCTCACCCCGGAGCAGGCGCTGTCCGGCGCCCCCGCCTCCGAGGAGCAGCGTTTCCGTGTGCCGCAGATCCTCGGGGAGGACTGACCGATATGACCGAGCTGATCCGCTACACCGCCGCCGAGACCGCGAGCGCCATCGCCAAGGGCGAGGTGTCCGCCGTCGAGGTCGCGCAGGCCCACCTGGACCGCATCGGAGCCGTCGACAAGAAGGTCAACGCCTTCCTGCACGTCGACACCGAGGGCGCGCTGGCCGCGGCCAAGGCCGTGGACGACAAGCGCGCCAAGGGCGAGGAGCTGGGCCCGCTGGCCGGCGTCCCGCTCGCGCTCAAGGACGTCTTCACCACCAAGGGCATCCCGACCACCTGTGGTTCGAAGATGCTCGAGGGCTGGATCCCGCCGTACGACGCCACGCTGACCAGCCGTCTCAAGGACGCTGACGTGGTCATCCTCGGCAAGACCAACATGGACGAGTTCGCGATGGGCTCCTCCACCGAGAACTCCGCGTACGGCGCGACCGGCAACCCGTGGGACCTCTCCCGCATCCCCGGCGGCTCCGGCGGCGGTTCGGCCGCCGCGCTGGCCGCCTTCGAGGCCCCGCTGGCGATCGGCACCGACACCGGCGGCTCGATCCGCCAGCCCGGCGCCGTCACCGGCACCGTCGGCGTCAAGCCGACCTACGGCTCGGTGTCCCGCTACGGCCTGGTCGCCTTCTCCAGCAGCCTGGACCAGGGCGGCCCGTGCGCCCGCACCGTGCTGGACGCGGCCCTGCTGCACGAGGCCATCGCCGGCCACGACCCGCTGGACTCCACCTCGATCGACGCGCCCGTCCCGGCCGTCGTCGAGGCCGCGAAGATGCGCGACATCCGCGGCATGCGGATCGGCGTCGTCAAGGAGTTCGCCGGCGAGGGCTACCAGGCCGGCGTGATGCAGCGCTTCAACGAGTCGGTGGAGCTGCTGCGCGAGCTGGGCGCCGAGGTCGTCGAGGTCTCCTGCCCGTCGTTCACCCTGGCGCTGCCGGCGTACTACCTGATCGCGCCCAGCGAGTGCTCCTCCAACCTGGCCCGCTTCGACGCGATGCGCTACGGCCTGCGGGTCGGCGACGACGGCAGCCGCTCGGCCGAGGAGGTCACCGCCCTGACCCGCGAGGCCGGCTTCGGCCCCGAGGTCAAGCGCCGCATCATCCTGGGCACCTACGCGCTGTCCTCGGGCTACTACGACGCCTACTACGGCTCGGCCCAGAAGGTCCGCACGCTCATCTCGCGCGACTTCGACGCGGCCTTCGCGGGCGTGGACGTCCTGGTCTCGCCGACCACGCCGACCACCGCCTTCCCGATCGGCGAGCGCGCCGACGACCCGATGGCGATGTACCTGGCCGACCTGTGCACGATTCCGTCGAACCTGGCGGGCAACGCGGCCATGTCGCTGCCGGTCGGCCTGGCCCCGGAGGACAATCTCCCGGTCGGCCTCCAGATCATCGCACCCGCGATGGCGGACGACCGCCTGTACCGCGTGGGCGGCGCCGTCGAGGCCGCACTCAACGACAAGTGGGGGCACACCCTGCTGGAGGAGGCACCGGCACTGTGAGCAAGATCGAGAAGGCCAAGGGCTCCGGCTCGCTGAAGGGCTTCAAGCACTCCAAGCCCGGCCTGTGGCTGTCCATCGGCACCAGCGCGTTCGGCGCGATCTCCGTCGTCAAGGACGTCCGCAAGGCCCGCGAGGAGAGCGACACCCTCAAGCTGGTCAACGCCCTGGTCGGCGCGGCCGCGCTGGTCACCGGCACCGCCCTGCTGGTGCGCGAGCTGCGTCAGCTGGGCTCCGACGACGTGCTGCTGGGCTGAGCTGAGTCAAGCGCCCAGGCCCGGCCCCGCGCGACGCGGCGGCCGGGCCCGTACCTCCCAAGCTTCAAGTGAGAAGGGACGCTGTGAGCGTCATGAACCTGGTCTCCTACGAGGACGCTCTCGCGTCGTACGACCCGGTGATGGGCCTTGAGGTCCACGTCGAGCTGGGTACCAAGACCAAGATGTTCTGCGGTTGCTCGACCGAGCTGGGCGCCGAGCCGAACAGCCAGACCTGCCCGACCTGCCTGGGCCTGCCGGGTTCGCTGCCGGTGGTCAACGCGGTCGGCGTGGAGTCGGCGGTCAAGATCGGCCTGGCGCTGAACTGCGAGATCGCCGAGTGGTGCCGGTTCGCGCGGAAGAACTACTTCTACCCGGACATGCCCAAGAACTTCCAGACCTCGCAGTACGACGAGCCGATCGCCTTCAACGGCTACCTCGACGTGCAGCTGGAGGACGGCTCGACCTTCCGGGTGGAGATCGAGCGCGCCCACATGGAGGAGGACACCGGCAAGTCCAGCCACGTCGGCGGGGCCACCGGCCGCATCCACGGCGCCACCCACTCGCTGCTCGACTACAACCGGGCCGGCATCCCGCTGATCGAGATCGTCACCAAGCCGATCGAGGGCGCCGGCGAGCGCGCCCCCGAGGTCGCCAAGGCGTACGTCGCCGAGCTGCGCGAGGTGATCCGCTCGCTCGACGTCTCCGAGGCCCGGATGGACAAGGGCCAGATGCGCTGCGACGTCAACCTGTCGCTGCGCCCGAACGGCACCGAGACCTTCGGCACCCGCTCGGAGACCAAGAACGTCAACTCGCTGCGCAGCGTGGAGCGGGCCGCCCGGTTCGAGATCCGGCGCCACGCCACCGTGCTGACCGACGGCGGCACCATCGTCCAGGAGACCCGCCACTTCCACGAGGAGGACGGCTCCACCACCTCGGGCCGGATCAAGGACAACGCCGAGGACTACCGCTACTTCCCCGAGCCGGACCTGGTGCCGGTGGCCCCCGCCCGTGCGTGGGTCGAGGAGCTGCGCGCCGCCCTGCCCGAGCTGCCGCGGGTGCGCCGCGCCCGGCTCCAGGCCGAGTGGGACCTGTCCGACAAGGACATGCAGTCGGTGCTCAACGCCGGTGCGGTGGGCCCGATCCAGGAGACCATCGCGGCCGGTGCCCCGGCCGACCAGGCCCGCAAGTGGTGGATGGGCGAGCTGGCGCGCCGCGCCAACGAGACCGGCACCGAGCTGAGCGAGCAGCCGATCACCCCGGCGCAGGTCGCCCGGGTCGCCGCGCTGGTCGCCGAGGGCAAGCTGAACGACAAGCTGGCCCGCCAGGTCATCGAGGCCGTGCTGGCCGGCGAGGGCGAGCCGGACGCGATCGTCGAGAAGCGCGGCCTGGCCGTGGTCTCGGACGACTCCGCGCTGGGTGCCGCCGTCGACCAGGCCATCGCCGAGAACGAGGGGATCGCCGCCAAGATCCGCGACGGCAAGGTCCAGGCCGTGGGCGCGCTGGTCGGCGCGGTCATGAAGGCCACCCGCGGCCAGGCCGACGCCGCCCGCGTGAAGGACCTGATCCTGGAGCGGCTGGGCGCAGCCTAGGTCGTCAGCCCTTCCTTCCTAAGGCGCCTAAGGCATCTAAGGCCCTCTAAGTAAGGCCTAAGGCCCCGCCTCACCTATGTATCTGGGTGAGGCGGGGCCTTAAACCTTTTCTGGCGCCCGATCTGCGCCCGATCTAAGGCATCCGGGCCCCGGAAGATGCGGCAGGCTCCCGATGCGGCACCCCCCACTGGCGGAGGAAGCTCTTACCTGTCAGCAGGACGCAGTGGAAAACCCGAGGGGGAACCGGAAATGATCGAGTACCAGACCTTCCAGCAACAGGCCCACGAGCTCGTGGCCCGCGCCGAGCACGAGCGCCTGGTGCGCGAGGCCAAGGAGGCCCGCCGCCTGCGGCAGCGCCCGGTGGCCGCCCGCTTCCAGCGGCGCCCCGTGCGTCGGCCCGAATGCTGACGGTGCGGCACCACGACGGTGCCGAAGGAACTCCGGAGGGGGAGACGCTGCGAGTGAGCGTCTCCCCCTCCGGGCGTTCGGGCCCTTCGACCCGTTCGCCAGGGGAGATAACCCCTCGGCCGGGCCCCACCGGCTATGGCATGCTCGCCTCCATGCAGCACACATCGGTCAGCCCCGTCTTCGTCGGCCGCGGAAGCGAGATCACCGAGCTGACCGACGCGCTGCGCCGCGCGGGCACCGGCAGCCCGCAGTCCGTCCTGATCGGCGGCGAGGCGGGGGTCGGCAAGACCCGGCTGCTGGAGGAGTTCCTGGAGCGGGCCGCCGCCCAGGGGGCGGTCACCTCGCTCGGCAGCTGTCTGGAGGTCGGCGCCGAGGGCCTGCCGTACGCGCCGCTGGCCGCCGCGCTGCGCCGGCTGCACCGCTCGCTGGGCGCCGAACTGGAGGCCGCCGCGGCCGGCAGCGAGAGCCATCTCGCCCTGCTGCTCTCCGAGTTCGGCGAGGTGGACGGCGAACCCAACGACGAGTACAGCCGGGCCCGGCTGTTCGAGCACACCGCGAGGTTGTTCGAACGGCTCGGCGCGGAGCGTACTCTCGTCCTCGCCGTCGAGGACCTGCACTGGTCCGACCGCTCCACCCGCGAGCTGCTCGCCTTCCTGGTGCGCACCCTGCACCGCTCCCGGGTGCTGCTGGTCGCCACCTACCGCACCGACGACCTGCACCGCCGGCACCCGCTGCGCCCCTTCCTGGCCGAGCTCGAACGGCTGCGCACCGTCCAGCGGCTGGAGCTGGCGCGGTTCGACCGCCGCGAGGTGGCCGCCCAGCTGGCCGGCATCCTCGGCACCACCGTCCCCGACCGCCAGCTGGTGGACCGCATCCACCGCCGTTCGGAGGGGAACCCGTTCTTCGTCGAGGAGCTGGCCACCGCCTTCGAGGACGGCTTCGGCGCCGGGCTGACCGACTCGCTGCGGGACATCCTGCTGGTACGGGTCGAGGGCCTGGACGAGGAGGCCCAGCGGGTGGTGCGGATCGCCGCCGAGGGCGGCTCGCACGTCGAACACGCCCTGCTGGCCGCCGTCCTGGACGACGACGAGGAGGCGCTGATCGAGGCGCTGCGGGCGGCCGTCGGCGCCAACATCCTGCGCCCGGACAGCGAGGGCGAGGGCTACCGGTTCCGCCACGCGCTGGTCCGCGAGGCGGTCTCGGACGACCTGCTGCCCGGTGAACGGCACCGGATCAACCGCAGGTTCGCGCTCGCGGTGGAGGCCCAGCCGCAGCTGGTCCCCGGTGACGCGCTGGCCGCCCGGCTGGCCAACTACTGGTACCACGCGCACGATCCGGCCCGCGCCCTGCCGACGGCCCTGGACGCCGCCCGCGCGGCCCGCCGCCGCAACGCCTTCGCCGAGCAGCTCGGCATGCTGGAACGCGCCCTGGAGCTGTGGGACCTGGTCTCCGAGGAGGTGCTGGCGCACACCCTGCGCCCGTACGACTGGGCCGAGACCTACCCGCCCGGCTCCTGCGACCACAGCACCGCGGACGGGGACTGCGACCGGATCCAGCTGGTCGACGTGCTGGCCGAGGCGGTGGTCGCGGCCCGGCGCTGCGGCGACCGCGAGCGCGGCCTGAGCCTGGCCAAGCGCGGGCTGCGGCTGGTCGACGAGGCCGAGCACCCGGTGCGCGCGGCCTGGTTCCGGATCAACCGGGCCCGGATGCTGGGCAGCCTGCGCCGCTCCGGCGACGAGGAGGAGATCGCGAACGCGCTGCGGCTGGTGGAGCACCTGCCGCCGACCGCGGTCCAGGCCGAGGTGCTCGCGCTCGGCGCCGGGACGGCGATGCTCAAGAAGCCCACCCCGGCGGCGATCGAGCTGGCCGAGCGGGCGATCCGGATCGCCGAGGAGGTGGGCGCGCACTCGGTCGAGGTGCACGCCCGGATGACCCTCGGCGGCCTGCGCTACGACGTCCAGGGCGACGCCGAGGGCGGGCTGGCCGAGCTCGCCGGGGCGGTCGAACGGGCCCGCCGGCTGGGCGTGCCCGACCTGCTGCTGCGCGGCATCAACAACCTGGCCAGCATGCAGCGCGGACTCGGGCACCCCGAGGACGCGGTCCGACTGGCCCGGGAGGGCCTGGAGTACGCGAACGGCAACGGCCTGCTGCGCAACATCGGCGCCATCCTGACCGGCAACCTGGTCGAGGCGCTCGCCGACCTCGGGCGGGCCCGGGAGGCCACCGAGGTGCTGGTCGGCTACGAGGCGGCCAGCCCGACCGGCACCCACGCCGAGTTCCTGGACCGGATGCGCGGCGAACTCGCCCTGCTCAAGGGGGACCTGGCCACCGCGGGGACGATGCTGGCGCAGGCCCGGTCGGCCAACCGGGTCGGCCAGGTCCAGCACAGCGTGCCGATCAGCCGGCTGGCGGTGCGGCTCGCGGCGCTCGGCGGCCGGCCGCTGGAGGCCCGGGCCGAACTGCTCGCCGCGCTGGAGGAGGACGGCCGGCTCGGCCACGAGTCCGACGTCTACCCGTTGCTGACCGAGGCCGCCGCGGTGGAGGCGGACAGCCGGGGCCTGCCGCAGGCCGAGGCGGGCCGGGCCGGGGCGCTGGCCGCGATCGCCGCGGCCGCCGCCGCACTGCGGCCCCGGGCGCCGCTGCACCACGGCTGGGCCCGGCTGCTGGAGGCCGAACTGGCCCGCGCCGAGGGCGCGGATACCCCGCAGGGGTGGGCCGCCGCCGTCGAGGCGCTGCGGCCGACCGGCCTGCCGTTCCCGCTGGCGCTCGCCCTGCTGCGGGCCGGCGAGGCCGAGGTACAGGCCGGCCGGCGCGAGGCCGCCGCCGAACTGCTGCGCGAGGCGGCCGAACTGGCGGCCGCCCGGGGCGACCGGCTGCTCGGCGGGCAGATCGCCGCGCTGGCCGAGCGGGCCGGGCTGAGCCTCGCCCCGGCCGGGCGGACGGCCGGACGGGCGGGCGGGGGGACGGCCGCGGTGCCGGCCCAGGCCGCGGGGGACTCCTTCAACCTCACCCCCCGGGAGCGGGACGTGCTCCGGCTGCTCGCGCGCGGCTGGACCAACCGGCAGATCGCCGAGGAGCTGTACATCTCTCCGAAGACCGCGAGCGTGCACGTCTCCAACATCCTCGGCAAGCTCGGGGTCGGCGGCCGGGGCGAGGCGGCCGCACTGGCGCACCGGCTGCGGCTGTTCCCGGAGGACCTGGCCCCCTCGGGCCGCTGAACAGGGCCCCGCTGAACAGGACTCCGCTGAACAGGACTCCACTGGACAGGGCCCCGCTGAGCAGGGCCCCACTGAACTGGGCGCCACGACGGACCCGGACCGGCCCCGGCCGGGCCGGGTCCGCTGTCCGTCCGCCCCGGCAACACGGATCGTCCACCCTGGCACCGGTGTTCGGGCGCCGCCGCGTGCTCCCGTGCGCGCCGCGTGAGCCCCTGCCCGCGCGCCGCCGCCAACCGGGCCGATCCGTAGGAATCAGGGGCATTTCCCCACCCTTTCGCCATTACTCTAAGTTGAGTGTGCGTGTCATTGAGTGACGGGATTGGTGTAGGGTCCATTTTGGGAGCATCGGTACGGTGCGGCGGCCGGCAGGCCGCCCACCCCCTGGGCCACCGTCCTGACGGGGCGCCAGGCCACCGCGTACGTCCGACAGGTGCGCGGCCGGTGGCCCGTGGCCGGGGCGCGAGGCCCCGGGCCGGAGGGGGAGAGGCCGAGTGAGCTCCACCGAAACGGTGCTGCCCGGAACCGGACGGCCGGACGCACCGCACACCGACACGTCCGCCGCCGACGTGCCCGCACCCGCCCGCCGCGGCCCGCTGTACCGGCCCGGGGTGAGCCGTACGCTGCCCGGGTTCGC
Organism: Kitasatospora sp. NPDC057518; assembly: GCF_042802075.1. Taxonomy (NCBI): domain Bacteria; kingdom Bacillati; phylum Actinomycetota; class Actinomycetes; order Kitasatosporales; family Streptomycetaceae; genus Kitasatospora; species Kitasatospora sp. NPDC057518. Next base: position 8,712 of record NZ_JBHVEU010000066.1, on the reverse strand, counting down.
CCTGGGCGCGCTCTGCGTGGCCTACGCGACCGGCGCCGCCGCCGGCTGGGGATCGCACCAACTGTCCGTCTTCATGGGCGACTTCGGGTTGGCCGCGGCGGCCCTGGCGGCCGCGCTGTCCTGCCTGGTGTACGGCTGTACGGTCGGCGGCCACGCCCGCCCGGCCTGGCTGCTGTTCGGCCTCTCCTCGCTCATGGTCGCCTTCGGCAACGGCACCTGGGGCTGGTACGAGCTGGTCGTGCGCACCCCGCTGCCCCGGGACTCGCTCGCCGAGTACGCCTTCCTGCTGTTCGCCCCGCTCGCCATCACCGGTGTCCTGGTGCTCGCCCAGCACCCGCGCACGGCGGCCGGCTGGCTCTGCCTGCTGCTCGACGGCTGGCTGATCGCCGGCTCGCTGTTCACCCTCAGCTGGAGCCTGGCGCTCGGCCGGATCGCGGCCGGCGAGGACGGCTCACCGCTGCGCCTGGCCCTCAACCTGGCCTACCCGGTGCTGGACATCCTGCTGGTCAGCCTGGTGGTCGGGCTGCGCTTCGGCGGCCGGGACGGCAACCGGGCGGCGGTGCACACCGCGATGCTGGCGCTCGCCGTCACCGTCACCTGCGACGCCCTGTTCACCTCCCCGGAGCTGCGCAGCAGCTACCACTCGGGCGAACTGCTGGACGCCGGCTGGTTCGCCGGCAGCCTGCTGCTGGGCTGGGCGCCGTGGTCGCCGCGCTGGCGCCGTCCGCTGCGCGACCACCCCTCGGCCGGCGGCCTGCCGCACCGCCGGGTGGCGACCACCTTCAGCGCGCTGACCCCGTACGCGGCCGCCGCGGTCTGCACCGCGGGCATTCTCTACAACGCCCTCGGCGGACGGGAGTTGGACCGTGTGGTGGCCGCGGCGGCCTGCACCGTCGGGCTGGCGCTGATCCTCCGGCAGGGCGTCATGCTGCTCGACAACCTGTCGCTGGCGCAGGAACTCGCCCACAAGGAGGCGCACTTCCGCTCCCTGGTGCAGGGCTCCAGCGACGTCATCATGATCGCCGGCGCCAACGGCGTGCTCTCCTACGTCTCCCCGGCCGCGCTCGGCGTCTACGGGCGGGACCCGGAGGAGCTGGTCGGCGGCAACCTGCTGGACCTGGTCCACCCCGAGGACGTCGGCCGGGTGCTCTCCGAGGTCCGCCGCTACCTCGCCAGGGTCCGGCTCACCACCCACCGCAGCCCCGGCACCGCCGAGCCCTCCGCCCGGGTCGAGTGCCGGATCAGCTCCGGCGCCGGCGAGTGGCTGTACGTCGAGTCGACCGTCAGCAGACACCGCGACGGCCTGCTGCTCAACAGCCGGGACGTCACCGAACGCGTCATGCTCCAGGCCCAGTTGCAGCACAACGCCTTCCACGACCCGCTCACCGACCTGCCCAACCGGGCGCTGTTCACCCAGCGGCTGCGGGCCGCCCTCGGCGCCCGTGGCCAGCAGGGCGGGACGGGCGCCGGGATCGCGGTGCTCTTCATCGACCTGGACGGCTTCAAGGCGGTCAACGACACCGCCGGGCACCAGGTCGGCGACGAACTGCTGGTGCAGGCGGCCCGCCGGCTGCAGAGCGCCGTCCGCTGCGGGGACACCGTCGCCCGGTTCGGCGGCGACGAGTTCGCCGCGCTGGTCTGCGGCCCGCTCGGCCGCCTCCAGGTCCAGGAGCTGGCCGAGCGGCTGCGCCTCGCCCTCTCCGAGCCGTACTGGATCGGCGGCGCCGAACTCGGCGTCGCCGCCAGCATCGGCATCGCCTTCGGCACCCCCGAACGCGGCCCGGCGGCCGACCCCAGAACCGCGGCCGACGAGCTGATGCGCAACGCCGACCTGGCGATGTACCGGGCCAAGTCCGAGGGCAAGGGCCGGGTGGTGCTCTACACCCCCGCGATGCGGGCTGACCTGGAGCGCCGCACCGAGCTGGAGGAGCGGCTGCGGCTGGCCGTCCGGGAGGGCGGCTTCACCCTGCTCCACCAGCCCGTGGTGGACCTCGGCAGCGGCGCGGTGACCGGCGTCGAGGCGCAGGCCCGCTGGCGCTCGGTGGGCGGCCTGCTGCTCACCCCGGCCGAGTTCCTGCGCTCGGCCGAGCACGGCGACGCGGCCACCCGGTTCTCCCGCTGGCTGGTCCTGGAGGCGGTCAGCGCGGCCGTCGAGCGGCGCGGCCTGCCCGGCGGCAGGGGCCGCGGCACGCCGGAGCCCGTCCCGGTGGCCGTCCGGCTCTCGGTGGAGCGGCTCTGCTCGCCCGGCCTGTACGAGACGGTGGCCTCGGCGCTGCGCGACAGCGGGCTGCCCGCCGACGAACTGGTCATCGAGGTGGCCCGGATGGGCCCGGACTCGCTCGCCGACGAACTCGGCCGCCGGCTCTCCGCCCTGCGCGGGCTCGGTGTCTCCACCTGGCTGGCCGGGTACGGCGCGGGCGGCGGCTCGCTCGGCGCGCTCGCCAGGCTGCCGCTGGACGGGCTCAAGCTGGACCGCACGCTCGTCCAGGACCTCGGCGAGTCCCCGCTCAGCCGCACCCTCGCCGGGCACGCGCTGCGGCTCGGCCGCGACCTCGGGATGACCACCGCCGCCGAGGGGGTGGACCTGCCCCGCCAGGTCGCCGCGCTGCGGGAGCTGGGCTGCGGGCAGGCCCAGGGCTCGGCCTTCGCCCCGCCGCTGGACGAGCCCCGGCTGCGCCGGGCGCTGGCCCGCCGCGGCTACCCGCTGCCCACCCCGACCGGCCCGCTGCCCACGTCGCCGGGCCCGGTCTCCACCCCGGCGGGCCCGGCCGGACCGCTGTCGGCCCGCCGCCCGTACCCGCCCGCGGACACCCGCCCGCCCGCCCCCGAGGACACCCGGACGAGTGGCCGCGGCAGCGGCCGGACGGACGCCGCGCCGGGGCGTGGCGCACATCACCATGGCGGCTCTGACCTGCCCGAACACCGTGCCGTTACTGGCCCGCCGGGTGGTCCGCATGGCGAGACGGTCGTCCCACCTGCTTGACACGCCGCCCCGCACGGGAGGAAGGTCGTTGCCATGCGCACCCGAATTCTCGTACTTGGCGGGCGCGTCGGCTGAGTGGGCTCGTACGCCCTGCTCGTGACAGACCGACGCGCCACCCCTCGCATGCCCTTGGGCACGAGGGGTTTTTTGTTGCACTGACGCTGTTCCACCTCCGCAAGACCCCTGGCCTCGACCGCCCTGGCCCGTCCGATCCGTCGGACCGAGCGGGACGATCGAGGCAGAGCCGGCGCTCGACCCGGACCGGGACCCCACCCTCGCAGCACGGGGCCCGCAGCACCGGGTCGGCAAAACCCGAGAAGAGACAGGCAGATGACCGAGCACGCCGCATCCCCCCGCCGCGGGGACAACCCGGCCGCCAACGCTCCCGCTCCCCAGCACGTCGTCGAGACCATGACCGGCGCCCAGTCGCTCATCCGCTCCCTCGAGGCCGTGGGCGCGGACACCGTCTTCGGCATCCCGGGCGGCGCCATCCTTCCCGCGTACGACCCCCTGATGGACTCCGTCAAGGTGCGCCACATCCTGGTCCGGCACGAGCAGGGCGCCGGCCACGCCGCCACCGGCTACGCCCAGGCCACCGGCCGGGTCGGGGTCTGCATGGCGACCTCCGGTCCGGGTGCGACCAACCTGGTCACCCCGATCGCCGACGCCTACATGGACTCGGTGCCCGTCGTCGCGATCACCGGCCAGGTCTCCTCCAAGGCGATCGGCACCGACGCCTTCCAGGAGGCGGACATCTGCGGCATCACGATGCCGATCACCAAGCACAACTACCTGGTCACCGACCCGGCCGAGATCCCCCGGGTGATCGCCGAGGCCTTCCACATCGCCGCCACCGGCCGCCCCGGCCCGGTCCTGGTCGACATCGCCAAGGACGCGCTCCAGGCGACCACCACCTTCCGCTGGCCGGTCGAGACCGCGCTGCCCGGCTACCGCCCGGTGACCAAGCCGCACGCCAAGCAGATCCGCGAGGCCGCGAAGATGCTGGTCGGCGCCAAGCGGCCGGTGCTGTACGTCGGCGGCGGCGTGCTCAAGGCGCGGGCCACCGCCGAGCTGCGGATCCTCGCCGAGCTGACCGGCGCCCCGGTGGTCACCACCCTGATGGCGCTCGGCGCGTTCCCGGACAGCCACCCGCAGCACCTGGGCATGCCCGGCATGCACGGCTCCGTCCCCGCCGTCACCGCGCTCCAGAAGTCCGACTTGCTGTTCACCCTCGGCGCCCGCTTCGACGACCGCGTCACCGGCAAGCTGGACGGCTTCGCCCCCAACGCCAAGGTCGTCCACGCCGACATCGACCCGGCCGAGATCGGCAAGAACCGCCCGGCGGACGTGCCGATCGTCGGCGACGCCCGCGAGGTGCTCGCCGACCTGATCGTCGCCGTCCAGGCCGAGTTCGACGCCGGCCACAAGGGCGACTACACCGAGTGGTGGGAGCGGCTCGACGAGTGGAAGAAGACCTACCCGCTCGGCTACGAGCCGGCCCCGGAGGGGCGGCTCTCGCCGCAGCAGGTCATCGAGCGGATCGGGACGCTGGTCGGCCCCGAGGCGATCTACGCCGCGGGCGTGGGCCAGCACCAGATGTGGAGCTCGCAGTTCATCCGGTTCGAGAAGCCGGGCACCTGGCTCAACTCGGGCGGCGCCGGGACGATGGGCTACGCCGTCCCCGCGGCGATGGGCGCCAAGGCCGGCCGCCCGGAGAGCGCGGTCTGGGCGATCGACGGCGACGGCTGCTTCCAGATGACCAACCAGGAACTGGTCACCTGCGCCCTGAACGACATCCCGATCAAGGTCGCGGTCATCAACAACGGCTCGCTGGGCATGGTCCGGCAGTGGCAGACGCTGTTCTACAACCAGCGCTACTCCAACACCGTGCTGCACTCCGGCCCCGGCCACGACGGCATCGAGCCGCCGGCCCAGGGCACCCGGATCCCCGACTTCGTCAAGCTGTCCGAGGCGATGGGCTGCGTGGGCCTGCGCTGCGAGCGCCCCGAGGACCTCGACGCGGTCATCCGGCAGGCGATGGAGATCAACGACCGCCCGGTCGTCATCGACTTCATCGTCCACCAGGACGCCATGGTCTGGCCGATGGTCGCGGCCGGCACCAGCAACGACGAGATCCAGTTCGCCAAGGGCGTGCGCCCCGACTTCGGCGACGACCTCGACTGATGTCCCCCTCTCCAGAACGACTGAGGAATCCCATGTCCAAGCACACCCTCTCCGTCCTGGTCGAGAACAAGCCCGGCGTGCTCGCCCGCATCGCCGCCCTGTTCTCCCGTCGGGGTTTCAACATCGACTCCCTCGCCGTCGGCTCGACCGAGCATCCGGACGTGTCCCGGATGACGATCGTGGTCAACGTCGAGGACCTCCCGCTGGAACAGGTCACCAAGCAGCTCAACAAGCTCGTGAACGTGATAAAGATCGTCGAACTCGACCAGTCCGCTGCGATCCAGCGGGAACTGGTCCTGGTGAAGGTCCGCGCCGACAACGAGACCCGGTCGCAGATCGTCGAGATCGTCCAGCTGTTCCGTGCCAAGACCGTCGACGTGTCGCCGGAAGCGGTGACCATCGAGGCCACTGGCAGCTCGGACAAGCTGGAGGCCATGCTCCGGATGCTGGAGCCTTACGGCATCAAGGAGTTGGTCCAGTCCGGCCTGGTCGCCATCGGCCGCGGCGCGCGCTCCATCACGGACCGCTCGCTGCGCGCCCTGGACCGCAGCGCGTGAACAGCGCGCCTCCGCGTCTCAATCCCTGAAGCAAAGACCCACACCACACCGCGTGCGCATACGGTGAACACCGCGTACCCGGACCCCATCACGCAAGGAGATGTGCCCCCGTGGCCGAGCTGTTCTACGAAGACGACGCCGACCTGTCCATCATCCAGGGCCGCAAGGTCGCGGTCATCGGCTACGGCAGCCAGGGCCACGCCCACGCGCTGTCGCTGCGCGACTCCGGCGCCGACGTCCGGGTCGGCCTGAAGCCGGAGTCCAAGTCCCGTGCCAAGGCGGAGGAGGCCGGCCTGCGCGTCGTCACCCCGGCCGAGGCCGCGGCCGAGGCCGACGTCATCATGATCCTGGTCCCGGACCCGATCCAGGCCGACGTCTACGAGGCCGACATCGCCCCGCACCTGAAGGCCGGCGACGCCCTGTTCTTCGGCCACGGCCTGAACATCCGCTTCGGCTTCATCAAGCCCCCGGCGGACGTCGACGTCTGCATGGTCGCCCCGAAGGGCCCGGGCCACCTGGTCCGCCGCCAGTACGAGGAGGGCCGCGGCGTCCCCGCGATCGTCGCGGTCGAGCAGGACGCCTCGGGCAAGGCCTTCGAGCTGGCGCTGTCCTACGCCAAGGGCCTGGGCGCCACCAAGGCCGGCGTCATCAAGACCACCTTCACCGAGGAGACCGAGACCGACCTGTTCGGTGAGCAGGCCGTCCTCTGCGGTGGCACCGCCGCCCTGGTGAAGGCCGGGTTCGAGACCCTGGTCGAGGCCGGCTACCAGCCGGAGATCGCCTACTTCGAGTGCCTGCACGAGCTGAAGCTCATCGTCGACCTGATGTACGAGGGCGGCCTGGAGAAGATGCGCTGGTCGGTCTCCGAGACCGCCGAGTGGGGCGACTACGTCACCGGCCCGCGGATCATCACCGCGGACACCAAGGCCGCGATGAAGCAGGTCCTCGCCGAGATCCAGGACGGCACCTTCGCCAACACCTGGATCGCCGAGTACAAGGCGGGCCTGCCCAAGTACAACGAGTACAAGAAGGCCGACGAGGACCACCTGCTGGAGACCACCGGCAAGAAGCTGCGCTCGCTGATGAGCTGGGTCAACGAGAACGCCTGACCCCTTCCGGGCCGTTTCCCCGGCCCCGAATTTGTAACGTCCTTGTACAAGTAGGCTGCTCTCGTCCGGGTGATTTCGCCGGACGGGAGCAGCCCGCTACCCAGCCCGTCGATACACTCCGAGTGCGCGTCAGGCCCACAGCGTCGTGCGTCTACCTACGCGGCATGCCACCTTCCCCCGCCCTCCACGCCACCTACGTGCCCGGGGGAACCGGACAGTTAAGGACCCACTGTCGTGAGCACTGTGACCTCCAAAAGCGCTGTCGTACTGATCGCCGAAGAGCTCTCGCCCGCCACCGTCGACGCCCTCGGCCCCGACTTCGAGATCCGCCACTGCAACGGCGCCGACCGCACCGAGCTGCTCACCGCGATCGCCGACGTCGACGCGATCCTGATCCGCTCCGCCACCAAGGTCGACGCCGAGGCGCTGGCCGCCGCCCGCAAGCTCAAGGTGGTCGCCCGGGCCGGCGTCGGCCTGGACAACGTGGACGTCGCCGCCGCCACCAAGGCCGGCGTGATGGTCGTCAACGCGCCGACCTCCAACATCGTCACCGCCGCCGAGCTCGCCTGCGGCCTGCTGATCTCCGTCGCCCGCAACATCGCGCCGGCCAACGCCGCGCTCAAGCAGGGCGAGTGGAAGCGCAACAAGTACACCGGCGTCGAGCTGAGCGAGAAGACCCTCGGCGTCGTCGGCCTCGGCCGGATCGGTGTCCTGGTCGCCCAGCGGATGTCCGCGTTCGGCATGAAGATCGTCGCGTACGACCCCTACATCCAGGCCGCCCGCGCCGCGCAGATGGGCGTCAAGCTGGTCACGCTGGAGGAGCTGCTGGAGGTGTCGGACTTCATCACCGTCCACCTCCCCAAGACCCCGGAGACCATCGGCCTGATCGGCGACGAGGCGCTGCACAAGGTCAAGCCGACCGTCCGCATCGTGAACGCCGCCCGCGGCGGCATCGTGGACGAGGAGGCGCTGGCGAGCGCGCTGCGCGAGGGCCGGGTGGCCGGCGCCGGCCTGGACGTGTACGCCAAGGAGCCGTGCACCGACTCCCCGCTGTTCGCCTTCGACAACGTGGTCGCCACCCCGCACCTGGGCGCCTCCACCGACGAGGCGCAGGAGAAGGCCGGCATCGCGGTCGCCCGCTCGGTGCGCCTCGCGCTGGCCGGCGAGCTGGTGCCGGACGCGGTGAACGTCCAGGGCGGCGTGATCGCCGAGGACGTCCGCCCGGGCCTGCCGCTGGCCGAGAAGCTCGGCCGGATCTTCACCGCGCTGGCCGGCGAGGTGGCCGTCCGCCTCGACGTCGAGGTCCGCGGCGAGATCACCCAGCACGACGTGAAGGTGCTCGAACTGTCCGCGCTGAAGGGCGTGTTCGAGGACGTGGTGGCGGAGACGGTGTCCTACGTCAACGCCCCGCTGTTCGCCCAGGAGCGCGGCGTCGAGGTCCGTCTGACCACCTCCAGCGAGAGCCTCGAGCACCGCAACGTGATCACCGTCCGCGGCACGCTCGGGAACGGCGAGGAGATCGCCATCTCCGGCACGCTGGCCGGCCCCAAGCAGACCCAGAAGATCGTCGGCGTGGACGCCTTCGACGTGGACGTGGCGCTCACCGACCACATGGCCTTCTTCAAGTACGAGGACCGCCCCGGCGTGGTCGGCGTGCTCGGCCGCCACCTCGGCGACGCGGGCATCAACATCGCCGGCATGCAGGTCGCCCGCGACGGCGGCAGCGCGCTGGCCTCCATCACCGTGGACACCGAGATCCCGCAGGAGGTGCTCTCGGCGATCGCCGCCGAGATCGGCGCCCGCTTCGCGCGCTCGGTCGACCTGGGCTGATCCTCCGGCCCCAGGGCCGTCCCGGCGGGGCCCGGACCACCGTCGAACG